>JAITLA010000082.1 GCA_031278145.1 Eubacteriales Family XIII. Incertae Sedis bacterium | reverse complement strand
GCGCCCCTTCGGCGCCTCGCCTCGCGCGTCCGCACCGTGTCTTCGTTTCGCGCGCATCACCAAAAAAGGAAAGCAAAACAAAAAACCGCCCGCAACCGTGTAACCACAGACGCGAACGGTATTCAACGCAAGCAAACGCGCAAAACCCGGACACCGGCGCCCATCATCTGCGCCTTGCGAAACAAAGTCCCGCAAGGTATAATAATGGTATGCTCGGCGTCGGGTTTCCCCGATATGCTGTCGGTGTGGTGACACCTTCGGTATGGGGCGGCTTGTTTGGAGCAAGCCGCCCTGCCCGGCATTTTATTCTGTTTTGCTTCCCGCTTTTATTATATGCCTTCCACAGACGGAACGCAATTACTTTTTTGGGCTTTGCACGTGTTTGTTACCACTCGTTATTACTCACCCACCACGCTTTTCCCCGGCGCGCGGGCGAGGCGGAAGGGCTTAAGGCGCAAAGCAGGCGGGCAGGGGTGCGTCCGTGCCGGAGTAGGCGGCCATGACCGTGTCCAGATCCTCGACGATGCGCTTGTCGATGAAGCCCTTTTGCGCCATGTCGCAGAGGATGGGCATGGTTTCCGCGTGGCTGCGCCCGTCGTGGTAGGGGCGCGGTTCGCTCACGGCCTGGTAGATATCGAGGCAGGCGACAATGCGTTCATCGAAGCTGATTTCGTCCGCCGTCTTCCCCGCGTGATAGCCCGTCCCGTCCAGCTTTTCATGATGCCCGGCGGCGATGGCGCAGACGCGCTCGAAGCCGGATACGTCTTTCAGTATCTCCTGCGTGAGGCGCACGTGGTCCTTGATCGTCGCGAATTCCGCGTCCGTCAGCTTGCCCTGTTTTTCCAGTATGTGCGAAGGGGTGGCGAGCTTGCCCAGATCGTGGAGCGCGGCGGACAGATAGAGCCGCGTCGCCGACAGCCTGTCGTAGCCGTAATATTCGCCCATCAGCCAAGCCTTGTTGGCGACCTGCACGGAATGCCGCCGCGTGAACACGGATTTGTAGTCGATGATGCGCGCGGCGAGATCCGCGATGCGGAACACGGACAAATCCTCGATATCCACCGGCCAAGGCGGGATGATCCGCTCAACGGTGTCGCGGATGCAATCGTCGCGCAGGAGCGCGAGCATGTCTTCGTCGAGCACGGCGAGCATGGCTTCCGCCGCCCGCTTTGTGTACCTCGATCCGGCCTCCTCGGTGATCCGCTTCCGCACATCCGCAAGCGCGCGGGGCGAGATCGTCTGCAGGTGATGCGTGACATCGAGCATGTCCGCAATCGCAATGATCTCGGCGCCCAAGGGGAATTCGCCGTCCTTTTTTCCGAAGGGGCCGCTCCCGTCCGCGCGTTCGTGATGGTAGAGCACGAAGCCGGCGACGTCGCGATTGAGCAGGAAGGCCTCCGCGTTGCGCTGCCCGTATTCGCAATGCAGCTTCATGGCGGGGTCGTTCGCGCGCTGTTCGGACAGGATGTACTCCGTCAAGGCGCTGTCGTGGAAGAGGGCGCAGGTGGCGAGCGAGGTCAAAAATGCCTCGTCCATCCCGAAATATCGGCCCATCGCCGCGGAGAGTGCGGCAATGCGCTTGCCGTGGTGGGTGCTGGCGCCCAGCAATTCGCCTTCCACGATGTCGAGCGCCACGGCTATGGCGCGAATCAATTGGTCCATCCTGATGTTCATAAGGGGGGGCGTCCTTTCCTCTGTGCTTTGGGGTCTATCATACAGTGTAGCACATTTTAGGTGGCTTGTAAAACACATTGCGAAATTGAAATTTGACAGGGCGGGCCGGGGGTGGTACGATAGCATAAAGTCCGGGCGCGGCGCGCCCTCGATTCTCCGAGGCGAAACCGTTTGACAAGCGCCACGGCGCGACATATAATTTATTTATCATATATGTTATACGGACGCGGGGCCGTGGGCGGGACCGGGGAGCCCGGCGGCCGGCGTTTGACGGAAAGGAGTGTATCGTATCATGGCAAATCCGCCGATTCCCGCAGCCTTCGCGGATCGCCGGCAGGGCGTCCGCGCGCATCCATACGGCGGGGACGGCGCGCCGAGGAAGGGGCGTCTTTGATATGGGCGCGCACATTGCCGGGCTCGTGGAGGATTCCCGTCTGCAGGCGCTCTCCAATGCGGAGATCGCGCGGTACAGCCGCCATCTGCCGCTGCCCGAGATCGGCCTTGCGGGACAGCGGCGGCTCAGGGCGGCGAAGGTCCTGATCGTCGGCGCGGGCGGCCTCGGCGCGCCGCTGGCGCTCTATCTGGCCGCCGCCGGCGTGGGGACGCTCGGCCTCGTGGATTTCGACCTCGTGGAGGCCTCCAACCTGCAGCGGCAGATCCTGCACGGCGTGCGGGACATCGACAGGCCCAAGGTCGCTTCGGCGCGGGATCGCATCCGGAGCCTGAACCCGGACGTGACGGTCGTCGAGCACGGGACGCGGCTCTGCGCCGAAAACGCGCTCGACATCCTGCGGGATTACGACGTCGTGGCCGACGGCACGGACAATTACCCCACCCGTTATCTCGTGAACGACGCCTGCGCGCTGCTCGGCCTGCCCAACGTATACGGCTCCGTGCTCCGATTCGAGGGGCAGGCCTCCGTCTTCTACGCGAAGGAGGGTCCGTGCTACAGGTGCCTGTATCCCGTCCCGCCGCCGCCGGGCCTCGTGCCCTCGTGCGCGGAGGGCGGCGTCATGGGCGTGCTGCCCGGCATCGTCGGCACGATTCAGGCCACGGAGGTCATCAAGCTGCTCGTGGGCGGCGACGGTACGCTCGTCGGACGGCTCCTGCTCTTCGACGCTTGGCGCATGCGCTTTCGCGAGCTGAAGCTCGAAAAGGACCCAGCCTGCCCGATCTGCGGCGAAAACAGGAGCATCCACGCGCCAATCGACTACGAGCGCTTCTGCGGGCTCAAGCGGGAGCGGGGGGAGGAAGCCGTCGAAAGCCTGACCGCGCGCGAGCTCAAGGCGCGGCTCGACGCGGGGGATCCCATACAGATCATCGACATACGCGAGCCGCACGAGCGCGCCATCGCGCGCTTCCCAAACGCGAAGGCGATACCGCTCGGGCAGGTGGCGCGGCGCATGGACGAGCTCGACCCGAACATCGACGCGGTCTTTCTGTGCAGGATCGGACAGCGCAGCGTATTCGCGATATGCGCGCTCAGGGAAGCGGGCTACAAGGGCAGGCTGCTCAATCTGCGGGACGGCGTGAACGCGTGGGCGCGCGATGTCGACGCAAGTCTGCCGCAATATTAGCCGGCGCGCAAAGGCGCAATCGAGCGGAGAGCTCGGCGCGGCGCCCATGCGAACCGGCCCGTTGTTTTGGCCGATACAAGCATCGAAAATCAAAGGAGGAAGCGATATGTCCCGTCCGCCCGAGGAAAACATCCACAGGCTCGTGTCCCTGATGGTGGAAAGCTACCGCAAGGAGCCCGACATCATCAAGATAGAAACGAACAAGCAGATCAACAAGGCGATAGTGGTTGACATCATCGAGGATCTGCGCTGTCTTCTCTTTGCGGGTTTTTTCGGCGGAAAGCGGCTGCGGGAGGACGGCATCGAATATTTTGTGGGCGAGCTTCTGGAAAACCTGATCTACAACATCGAGCGGCAGATCCGGCGCGCGCTGCGCACGCGGGTCCGCGACGAGCAAAGGGTGGCCGCGGACGCCAATCGCGCGACGCGCGCCTTCCTCGAAACCCTGCCCGAGATCAGGCGTCTGCTGGCGCTGGACGTGGACGCGTCCTTTGACGGCGATCCCGCCGCCACGAGCAAGGACGAGATCATCCTGTCCTATCCCGGCATCTACGCAATCATGGTCAGCCGGCTCGCGCACGAGCTGTACCTGCTGGACGTGCCCCTGATTCCGCGCATGATGACGGAGCACGCGCACAGCCTGACGGGCATAGACATCCACCCGGGCGCCGCAATCGGGCATCACTTCTTCCTCGATCACGGCACGGGCATCGTGGTGGGCGAAACAACAATTATAGGGAATCATGTCAAGATATATCAAGGCGTAACGCTCGGCGCCCTCTCCACGAGCGGCGGCCGCCTGCT
>JAITLA010000047.1 GCA_031278145.1 Eubacteriales Family XIII. Incertae Sedis bacterium | reverse complement strand
CTTCTGCCGGGCGACAGGATCACGGCGGTGAACGGCGCGACCGTCACGGGGTTGCCTGATTTCAACGCCAAGCTGACGGGGCTTTCGGTGGGCGATCATGTGAAAATCACCGTTGTCAGGGGCGACAAGAGCGTCACGGCGGACATTGTGTTGACGGAGCTGCGGGCCTGACGAATCCTTGACGAGCGCAGGGAAAATCCGCTTGCGGCCGGCGCGAAAGGCCGGCCCTCCCGCGCCCCGCCTTTCGCAGGAAAGGAATATTCATACGCATGAAAGCCTCCGCAGAAAGGAAATACGATCTGGTCATCCTGAACGGCCGCGTGCTGGACGTGCTGAACGACCGCATTTCCCGAAAAAACATCGGGATCCGCAAGGACAGGATAGAGTGCGTCACGGCGGCGGACATTCGGGGGAAGCGCGTCATCGACGCGCGGAATCTTATCGTGTCGCCGGGTTTCATTGATTTTCATTCCCACGTGGACGGAAACGCCTATTCCGCCGCTTGCATGCTCAGGCAGGGGGGCACCACCACCATCGGCGGAGAGCGGAATCTGAACAGCAAGGTGATCCGCCGCATAGAGGAAGACGGTTTTCTGATCAATCAGGGTTTTTCCGTTTCCCAGTCCTTCGTCCTGCGCAACGCGGTCGGCATTTCGGCGAACAGGCCGGCCACGGGGCGCGAGATCAAGGCGATGGCGGATCTGGCCGGCCGTTTTCTGGAATACGGCGCCTTCGGCATCTGTTTTGGGCTTGAGCTGGTGCCGGGCACGTCCTATCGGGAGATATTGGAGCTGGCGCGGGTCGCCAAAAGCCACGGGCGACCGATTTTGGTGCATCTGCGCAAGGACGGCTGGGAGGCTCTGCAGTATTTCGCGGAGATCATCCGCGTGGCGGAGGAAACGGGGGTCAGCGTGCAGATTCTGCAGCTGATCTACATGGTGGGTATCAACGGCGCCATGGAGTCCGCCCTGCAGATCATCGAGGATGCGCGCGGCCGAGGCATCGACATTACCGCCGACAGTTGCCTGTACGGCGCTTTTTCCGTTTGCATCGGCACCGGCGTCTTTGATGACGGCTGGGAAGCCGAATACGGCAATACCTCCGTAAACGATTTGTTGATTTCGTCGGGCATACACATGGGCGAGTACTGCGACGAGGCGCTGTTTCACTATTTGCGGAAGGAGCATCCGGAAACGCTGGTATCCGCCTTTGTCTGCGACCACGAGGCGATAACCATGGCTCTGAAAAAGGACTATGTGTACGTGTCCACCAACGCCGCCGACGGGCCGCACTACATGGGGGTGGGCGCGCCGGAGATATCAGGGACCTTTCCGCGGCTCTTGGGACGGCACGTTCGGCAGAACAAGGATCTGTCCCTGTTGGACGCCGTCAAGAAGATCACGATCCTGCCCGCCCGCCGCTACGGGTTGAACGATATCGGTGCGCTTGAAGAGGGGAAGAACGCGGACATCGTGATCTTCGATCCCGAAACCATTATGGATCACGCGGATTTTGTGAGCAGGGGCAGCCCCGACGCCCCGCCGGACGGAATCTCCCACGTGATCGTCAACGGGAAGCTCGTCGTCGAGGGCCGGGAGCTCACGGGGAATACGAACTGCGGACGGCTGATCAAGAAGCTCGATTGAACGACGGCGTCAGCTTCCCACGGGAGGCGCCGGCTCGCGGAGGATCGAGCCGAAGGCGACGTCAGGCGTCCTCCCGCAGCAGGGCATCGAAGGCGAGCTCGAAAAGCTCAATCATGCGGACGCACTCCGCCTCCCGAAGCTTGATCAACTGCGTGATCGGCGGGATCAGATTCCAAGTGGTTGAGCCGATGATGCTGCGGCAGCGGAAGACCCACACGGCACTTTCGGAATCGTAAGCCGCCGATACGTCCGTCAAGTCCATGGACGCGACGCGATCAACGATCAGCGGATTGTTCAGACGCGAGAGTGCCTTTGCGGTGAACGCGTCCGCGGCGCCCTGATCGCGGAGGATGAATTCGGCCCCCGTGATGCCGGCGCCGCCTTTCAGCTTCGCGATCAGGCGGCAAGCGCTCCGAGGCCGGCGCAGGGGATCCGCCGCGCAAACGCGCGCCTCGTACATCAGATCGTAAGAGATGGCGAAAAAGCGATTCTCGATCTTATAGCGCAAGCGCAGTTCCTCCAAAAATCGCAAGCCTCGGAAGCGGAGGCGTTTGTCCAGAAAGCGCGCGTCCACGGAATGAAAATATTTTCCAAGAGCCGCCTGATAGCACTGCGCCACGTGGTTCAGCTTCGCGTCCGCCTTTTTGTTGATCAAATTTTGCGAAGCGGGCGCGCGTGGAGAGAGCGCCCGCGCCCAAAAGCCGGACAGGGCGGAAAAGCGTGAGGCCTGCGCGCCGCCCCTCATTCCTTCGAGGTCCCGGAGGATGCGGCATCTCTTCCGGCCAGCCATTTTTCAACCGCTTCATCCCAGACGGGCAGGTACTCCGAGCGCTCGCGGATATCCCGCGCGAGATCCTCCAGCGGAACCGTTTCCATGACCTTTATCTTGTGAACACGCATCCAGACGACGGCGTAAATCGCGACGACGAGCATACATATACCCGCCGACAGCCAGTAGTCCGGCAGCGTGTAAATGGCGTAAATCACGCCGATGATCCCGATGGGCAAAGAAATCCACGCGATGGGCGCCTTCCACAGACGCGGAAAATTCGGATACTTCTTCCGCAGCACCAGCACGTCGATCATGGCGATGGCGTAGGAGATCATCCAAGTGATGCAGGCCGTCATGATGAAGGCCAGCACCAGATTCACATCGGCGCCGTTGATGGTGATGTAGACGACGGTGAGCAGAATCAGGAAGGCGGTGAACACAAGGCCGTGAATGGGTGTCCTGTATTTGGGATGAATCCGTCCGAAAATCGCCGGAACCAGATGCTCGCGCGACATGCCGTAGAGCATGCGCGGCAGGGCCGCACAGTACGCGTTGGCTGTCGTAAAGGAAGCGCAGATGGTGAGCAGGCTCATGACAATGCCCCCCGCAAAGCCCAACATCCCGGCAGCCGCCTCAACGTGGGGAATGGCGGAGTTGGCCATGATCTCCAGCGGCGTATAACGAACCGCGGCGAAGACGAAGATGATGTCGATGACGTAGATGCTGATAAGGCCGAAGATCAGCCCGTAGGGGATGTTGCGGTAAGGCTTCAGATTTTCCTCCGCCATGGGGCAGGCGAACTCAAAGCCGATAAAAAACCAGATGGCGACGCCCACGGAATTGAAGACCGTGCTCCAGCCGCCTTCCGGAATCAGGCCCAGATCGCCGCCGATGGAAGGATCCGCGCCGAAGGATTCACCAAGGCCAAGAAACCCGGCCACAGCCAGCAGCGCGAAAACGATCATCATGACGATGGTGATGACGGCCTCGGCCCGCCCGTAAAACTCGACACCGAAAATATTGATAAGCAGTATGATCGCGAGCAGCCCCAGCGTTACGACCGGTTGGGGCACGCCCAGCAAGGATTCCATGGACAGGCCGCCCATGACGAGTTGCGTCCCCCCGTCGCAGGCGATAAGCAGCACATAGCCCGACAGCAGGGCAAAGGTGCTCCAGAAACGACCAAGCGCCGGCATCGTATAGTCGGAGATCATGCCGCCTCCCGGCAGCATGGCCGTCAACTCCCCGTAGGCGAAGGCAGCCGCCATCATGGGGATCAAGGCGATGGCCGCCGCGATGAAGGTCGCGTTGCCGGAAACGGCGCCCACGTTTCCCACGGAAAACATCGCGGTGCCCGAAACCACAAGGCCCACAGCGGCGCCGTAGGCGGGCGCAAATCCAAGCACGCGCTTCAATTTGCGAGAATTATCCGTTCTTGTTGTATTGGAATTCTGATTCATACCATAACTTCCCTTCTTCCGTCCAAGTCAGGCGCGCGCCCGGATTCTGCGGTCCGGGCGTCGAGCGCCGCTTTGACGGATCGCCTACGCTTCGTAGGCTTTGTTAAACAGATAGAGATATTCTTTGGCCGTGACCTTCCTCGGATTGCTGGGTGTGGACACGTTTTTCTCGGCCGCTTCCGCCAGAGCGGGAAAGTCGGCCGGATCCACGCCTTCCACATCCTTCATTCGGGGGATGCCCACGTCCGCGCAGAGCTGTTTGAGGACGGCGACGCCTTCATTGGCGGCCGATTCGGGTGACATGCCGTCTATGTTCACGCCGAGGGCGCGCGCCACCTGCGCGTATTTTCGCGCGTCCGCCGGAATGTTGAATTCCGTCACGATGGGCAAGAAGAGGGCGTTGGCCACCCCGTGGGGCGTGTCGTAGCGCCCGCCCAGCGCCTCGGCCATGCAGTGGACCGCAGCCACGTCGGCATACCCAAAGGCGATGCCCGCGATGGTGCTGCCGAGCATCATGCCGGTGCAGGACGCAATGTCGGGCGCCTTTACGGCGTCCCTGAGATTGCGTATGATGATGTCTATGGCGTAGAGCGCGTAGGCGTCTGTGTGCGGGTTCGCGACATTGCAGGTGTACGCCTCGACCGCGTGGGTCATGGCGTCAACGCCCGTGGCCGCCATGATGTGAGAGGGCAGCTTCAAGAGGACGGCGGGATCGATGAGCGCCACCCGCGCAGCCGCCATGGGATCGAAAATATTCAATTTTACATGGGTTTCGGTGTCCGTGATCACGGCAAAGGGCGTGACCTCGCTGCCGGTCCCGGCGGTGGTGGGAATGGCGATCAGCGGCGTGATGGGCCGCTCCAGAAGCCGGAAGCCGCACCAGTCCCGAACGGTCTTGCCGTGGGTCAGCAAGGTTCCGATGGCCTTCGCGGTATCCATGGAACTGCCGCCGCCCACGGCGACCAGCAGATCGGCGCCTTCCCTCTTTCCCAACCGATATCCTTCTTCACAGTGGATATCCCTGGGGTTTGGGACTATTTGATCGTAGACGACGAAGGGTAGGCCTTCCGCCTTCAAACTTTCCTCAACCGCCTTTGTCAACCCGGCGGCGATGACGCCCTTGTCCGCCACCAGCAGAACTTTCGTCGCGCCGAGAGCCTTGGCCTCCTTGCCGACGGTGCGGATTACACCTTCTCCGAACTCGACGCGAGTGGGAAGCGCGAAGGAATAAGTCGATAGGGTCATGGATTTTCACACTCCTTTTCAATTTTGCACACTCCGGGCGACGCCTCGCAATTGTCCGGGCAAAATCCTCAAGCGAGGCCGCCAAGACGCTCGTCCGCGAATCGATGCGCGGAATGCGCCCAAAAGCGATGTTAGAAGCAAAAGCAATTTTCATGCCAATTTCTTATTGCGCATAAACGTGAGCGGAGCGCAGCGAACGGGTGCTTCGCTGTCCGTTTTGCCTGCCGAAGCAGAGCTTCGGGGGAAAATGAGCAACGCGGAACTTCGTTCCGCTCCTCCGCTCGCTTCGCTCACTTCGCTGTCCGTTTTGTCTGCCGAAGCAGAGCTTCGGGACAAAAAGGCAACGCGGAACTTCGTTCCGCTCCTCCGTTCACTACGTTCACTTCGCTGTCCCATTTTCCGGCCGCGCTAAAGGAGGCCACTGAAAAAGTCGGCATTGGGAGATGTGCAGAGCACACGTGTGCACTACAGTAACCCAGTAGAATATCGTATTGCGCGATGTACCGGAACGGGC
>JAITLA010000266.1 GCA_031278145.1 Eubacteriales Family XIII. Incertae Sedis bacterium | reverse complement strand
ACAATTCCGCATGCCGGATTGAACGGGCACAGAACAAAGCGCTTGCCCGGAAATGCAATTTCGGTTTTGAATTCATAGAGGGTGAGTCCATACTGCTTCTGTTGGATATGAACGGCATTCGCGGTTCCAGCGGTTCCGCTTGCGCATCGAGCTCATTGGACCCCTCGCATGTGCTGTTGGCGATTGGTTTGCCGCATGAAATCGCGCATGGTTCATTGCGGCTCACCATAGGAACGGACAACACGGAAGCGGAAATCGAGCGAGTCATTTCCGTACTGCCCGGCATTGTTCAAAAATTGCGGGAGATGTCGCCGTTATACGGGAAGCGTTGGGAATGAAACATCGGAAGGCCCCTCAAATCAAATTGCAGGGAATAAAGCAACTGCGCGCGCCCGTGACAAGCACCGCCTTGAAGAAATCACACATGTGGGTGAATTTCCGCTCCAAATGTCGTGAGATATACCGCATAAGAGGCCTCCGAAATAGGATAATTCAAAGCACACTTTATATTATCCTAAAAATGCGGCGGGGGTTAAGACAAAAGATTCCTGCGGATAATGTTTTGTGTTTCCCGTAATAAGATACGCGCCCGCGCATTTGGCCGCGTCGTAAAATATACGGTCATCCTCATCCGGCATAGGGACTGCGCTTGGCGCGGGCCGAACCGTTTCCCCATACCGCCGGACAGATGCAAGCACTGTGTCCGCGTCGACCTGAATATGTCGGCGGCGTTGGACACCCGTTCGTTACGGAATAAAGTTGACAAATTCGGCGCAGAATTTTTTTCGTCGAGCAAGGCGCAAAACGCAGACAAACCCTAAGGTTCGGCGAGGCTTTGCAACACAGTTCGGCGGAAAAAAGGCAACACTCGGCTTCGCCTCGTTCCTCCGCTCGTTTCACTCGCTTCGCTGTCCGTTTTTCCATTGCGGCTGAAGCCGCGGAAAAAAGGCAAGCCAAATGTCCGGTTTATTCCGTAACGAATCCTTAACGGAGGCGACGATGGCGAGCGCCGGGTCGGGGGACGGGCCTGCCTTCGCGTTCGCGATGACGGATCACAGGGGGGAAGAAGATATGTGCGTTGCTCTGCCGGGCAGAGTGCTTTCGATACACGAAAACCGCGCCAAGGTTGATTTCAGCGGCAATATTGTGGATGTGCACACGGGGGCGGTGACGGCCGCGCCCGGCGATTATGTGCTGGTGCACGCGGGCTGCGCCCTCGAGGTGCTGACGCGGGAGGACGCGGCGGAGATACTGTCCGTCTTTTCCGAGATCGAACAGGTGCGCCGGCCCTCCGGCGGCGGCGCCAAGATCGAGCGGGCGTGAAACGGGTGGACATCGCGCGCGCGGCGGCGTTTTTGAAGGACTACGACGGGCCGCGGATCTCGATCATGGAGGTCTGCGGCACGCATACCGCCGCGATCTTCAATACCGGCGTGCGGAGCCTGCTGTCGCCGAACATCCGGCTGGTTTCGGGGCCGGGCTGTCCCGTCTGCGTTACGCCTGCGGCCTACATCGACCGCTGCGTCGCGCTTGCGGGGACCGACGGCCGTGTCGTGATGAGCTTCGGCGATATGCTGAAGGTTCCGGGCACGCGGGGCAGCCTGTCGGACGCGCGCGGCGCGGGTGGGCGCGTCGAGATGATGTACGCGCCCTTTGAGGCGCTGGCCCGCGCGAAGCGGGACCCGGACACGATCTGCGTGCTGGCGGCCGTGGGCTTCGAAACGACAATCCCCGCCTACGCCCTCGTTCTGGAAGAGGCCGTATCGCAGGGCATCGAGAACCTCCGGCTCGTGACGGCGCTGAAATCGGTGCTTCCGGCCTTGGCGTGGGTTTCGGAGCGCGGCGACGCGGACGGCTTCATCTGTCCGGGGCATGTCAGCGTGATCACGGGCGCACGCGCCTACGCACGCCTTGCGGCGCGCTGCGACAAGCCCTTCGTGATAGCGGGCTTTGAGGGTGCGCATATCGTGGCGGCGATCTGCGCAATCGTGCGCGCCCTTTCGGAAACGCGGGGCATCGTCCGGAACCTCTATCCCTCTGCGGTCAGCGAAGAGGGGAACGGTAAGGCGCGTGCCCTGATCGCGAAATACTTTGAACCCTGCACGGTGTTCTGGCGGGGGCTCGGCGCCATACCCGGCTCGGGCTTCCGCCTGCGGCGGGAATACGCGCGCTTTGACGGCGGCGGTCCGGAGCTTGGCGGCGAAGACGCCCTCCCCGAAATCTGTCGCTGCGGCGACGTGATCACCGGGCGGATCGATCCGAGCGAGTGCCCGGCCTTCGGCGACGCCTGCCGGCCGGAAAGCCCCCTCGGACCCTGCATGGTATCGGCGGAGGGCGCCTGCGGGATATGGCATCGGAGCGTGTCGGCATGAAGATTACGGCGGCCCACGGGAGCGGCGGCAGGGATTCCGCCCTGCTGATGCGGGACGTATTCGGAAAGAGATTTTCCGACCCCGTCCTCGACAGATTGGAAGACGCGGCGGTTTTGCCGCTGCCCGCGGCACTCCCGCCCGGCGCCGCAGGCGCGCCGGACGCGCGGCAAGACCGTCTTGCCGTCAGCACCGACGGCTTTGTCGTGACGCCGCTCTTCTTCAAAGGGGGCGACATCGGCAAGCTCAGCGTCTGCGGAACGGTGAACGATCTGCTCATGGTGGGCGCCGCGCCCCTGTACCTGAGCTGCGGCTTCATTCTGGAAGAGGGCCTCGACATCGATCTGCTCGACGCCGTTGCGGCTTCCATGGCCGAAGCCGCGATGGGCGCGGGCGTCCGGATCGTCGCGGGGGATACGAAGGTGGCGGGGCGGGGCGGCGGCCTCTACATCAATACGACGGGCGTCGGCGTCGTTCCCGCGGGGCGCGTGATCGGCGCCGACGCCTGCCGCCCGGGCGACGCGGTCCTCCTGTCCGGCAGCCTGGGCAACCACCACGCCTGCATACTCAGCGCGCGCATGGGCATCGAAAACGACATCGAGAGCGACTGCGCCTGCCTGCGGGATCTCACGGAGGCCCTGCACGCGTCGGGTGCGCGCGTGAGAGCCATGCGCGACGTGACGCGCGGCGGGCTCGGCACCGTGCTGAACGAGATCGCCGCGAGCGCGGGCTGTTCCGTCACGCTGCGGGAGGAGGACATCCCCGTCGATGAAGCCGTGCGGGGCTTCTGCGGCCTGCTGGGCCTGGACCCGCTGTACATGGGCAACGAGGGCAAGATGATCGCCGTGGTCGACGGCGGGGACGCGGACGCGGCCCTGGCGGCGATGCGCGCCGCGCCGGGCGGCGCGCAGGCCGCCGTCGTCGGCGGCGTCGCTTCGGGGCGGGGCGTTTTCATGCGAACGCGCCTCGGCGGCACACGGCGCGTGGACGTCCTCTTCGGCGAGGGCCTGCCGCGCATATGCTGAGGCGGCCTTTGGAAAGCCCGCGCGCTCAGTTGGCCAGCGCCAAGCTCTTCGCCATCTCTGCGGCCGTCGAGGCGTCCGGCGTGTAGGCGTCGGCGCCTATCGTATCGCAGAAGCTCTGCGTGATGGGCGCGCCGCCGATCATGACCTTCACCTTGTCCCTGAGCCCGGCCGTCTGCAAGGCCTTGATGACGGAGCCCTGCTGATCCATGGTGGTCGTCAGAAGGGCGGAGAGCGCCACGATGTCGGGGCTGTGCTCCTTGACCGCTTCCACGATCTTGTCGTCCGGCACATCCACGCCGAGATCGACGACCGTGAGGCCGACGCCCTCCATCATCATGCGCACCAGATTTTTTCCGATGTCGTGCAGATCGCCCGCGACCGTGGCGAGCACGACCGTACCAACGGCCTTCGCGCCTTCCTCCGTCAGCTTCGATTTCAGAACGGCGCTTCCTTGGTTGAGCGCGCGCGCCGCAATGAGCACCTCGGGCACGAACACCTCATTGTTCTTGAAGCGGACGCCCAATTCCCCCATGCCTTTCAAAAGTCCCAGATCCAGAATGTCCTGTGCGCGAATGCCTTCGTCCAAGGCTTTGTTCACCAGGGCCACCACATCCTTGGCCTTACCCTTTTGCACCATTTCCGAAATTTCTTCCAAGATCGCCATGACTTAACCTCCTTTTTGCGTTTCAACCATCAACGGTGGATCTCGTCGTTATAGCGTTCAATCTCGTCCGACACGATTGCGTCAACATGGGGATAAATGGTATCGCCGGGCACACCATAGGTGCCACACGGGACGAAGTGGCCGCCGGGTCCGTAGACCTCGCAGGCGCGCCGCGTTTCCGCCCGGATCTCGGCCTCCGTGGAATCCGGCCTGTCCAGGCCGGCGGTGTCGATGCCGCCCATCATCGTCATGCGCCCCGCAAGCTCCTTCTGCAGCCGCAGGATATCGTTTTGCGGCAACGCGCCCTGCCATACGTCGATGCCGATGTCGGCCATATCCAAAACGATGGGTTCCAAAAATGAATCCGCGTGGTGGATGACCAGCACGCCGCGGCTGTGCATGTAGTCGTACAGCTTCTTGTAGCGCGGCTTGAAGAATTCCCGCCACGCGTCCGGATTCATGAAGAGGCTGGTCTTCATGCCCCAGTCGTCGTGCGAAAGGATGGCGTCCGGCCTCAGGTGGTCGATCAGCGCCTTCGCGTTGCGCAAGCGGCTCTCCAGAATTGCGTCGCAGAGCTCCGCGTAGGCCTCCGGCTCAAGGAGCATATTGGTCAGCGCGTCCTCGAAGCCCATCAGGAAGTGCAGGCGCTCAAAGATTCCCCCGCTCATCAGCACGGTCGCCAGATAACGGCTCCTGTCGATCCCGGCCGCGCGCTCCGCGCATTCCTCCCAGCCCGCGCATTTTTCCGCCGAATCGGGGAAGCGCAGTTCCTCCCGCCAATTCAGGATGTCCTTGATCACGCGGTTCTCCTCCGTGTGGAAGGGGGCCGCGGCCGGTTGGTCCTCCGGCCAGATCAGCGTGACGCCCCAAGGATCGACGAAGGTTTTCCCCCGCGCGATGCCGCTTCTCTCGTATGCGGAGATCGGATCGGGCAGGATCATGGCGACGGGCTCGTACTGATTGACCAATCGATCCGGCTTGCCGTCAAGCTTGATCGTTTCCAAAAAATTGTCCTTCGGCGATAACATGAACTCCTCCTTTCGCGTCGTTCGATCCCCTCCGATTTCGAAGCGTGCGCTCGAAAAGCCCCGACCAAAGGCCTTTCGAGGCGCAAACGAATCAAAAAAGCAAAAGACCGAAAAAAGTAACCGTGTCGGGACCGTTGTTGTATCGGAATCCTGTGTTCTTGGCCAAACGCACGACGTTGACGCCGCAGGCCTCGATGGGAATATAGACCTTGTTCGGATGACGGCAGGGCTCGGGATAGGCGCAGGTTTTGCACGCGTTGCACGAACCCGCGCCCAGCAACAGGTAATCGTCCAAGCGAAATTCGCGCGCCGCTATGCCATCCGCCTCCGCAAGGATCCTGTTGAGCGCCGCGCCCGCCGCCATCATGCCTTCGAAGTCGAAGGAATCCTCGAGCGCGGTCACGGTGTTCATGAGAATGCCGTTTTGGTAAGCGCCGCATTTCGCCTCCAAGTCCTCGATGCTTCCGACCTGCGGCGGACAGTTCCAAGAGCGCCCGTAGCGCCCGCAGCTGTTCATTTCGCACATGGCCCGCACCTCCCGCTCGTAGGTGAGAATGCGCACATCAATGGCATCCGCTTGGTTCACCGGCAATCGCCGCAAGCGATCCGTCAACGCATCAACCATCGCAAAGCCTCCCGTACCGCCGCGCGCCGGCGATATAAAACCGGCAGAGAAATACAAAATCGGATTGTCCGGCCATTGCAAGCAAGAGATACGCTATAGTATATGCTCCTTGCGGGGATTTGCATAGCGATTTTCAAAAGCCGACAAAAAAACACAAAAACCGGATAAGAATTTACCGAATCGCACTGTTCGGACCTCCGTCGTCGGTGCAACAATCCCCGGAATGAATCAATGAATCAAATGCACAGGAGAAAAATGTATTTGTTGACCGGGGCGGGATTTTTTGATAAAATAACACAGAGCGACATCGTGAAAACGCACGGGAGATCGACAAGCGGCAATCGTAGAAACCACAGTTTATGGTAATGGCAGAGCAAAGATGAAAAAAACGGGACTTAAGGTCGCGAAGTTCGGCGGTTCGTCCGTGGCGGACGCGATCCAGATTGAAAAGACGAGGAAGATCATAGAGGCGGACCCCGAGAGGCG
>JAITLA010000235.1 GCA_031278145.1 Eubacteriales Family XIII. Incertae Sedis bacterium | reverse complement strand
CTGAAACCCACCGCCTGTAGAGGCGGGGGACTGACGCCGTCGTTCAACATTGTATGTGTTACACAAATGAACCGTCCCCATGTGTTCCGGGCCCAATGCCGACTTTTTCAGTGACCTCGGCGCCTCACAACACGATCAGCCGCTTTTCCGAATGCGTCAGATTCACCGCGCCGAATTTCGTGACGATCAGAAGGTCCTCGATGCGCACGCCGAACTTGTCCGGGAGATAGATGCCGGGTTCGACGGTGACGGGCATGTCCTCCGCCAGAACGTGAACGCTCGTCGCGTTGAGGCGCGGGCTCTCATGCACCTTTTTCCCGACGCCGTGGCCGGTGCCGTGCGGGTAATGCGGGCCGTAGCCGGCCTCCTCGATGATCGACCGCGCCGCGCGGTCCACGAGGTCGCAGCGCGCGCCCGCCCGCAGGGCCGCAATCCCGGCCTCCTGCGCCCGCAGCACGGTGTCGTACACCTTTTCTTGGAAGCTCGAAACCGCGCCGACGGCCACGGTGCGCGTCATGTCGCCGCAGTACCCGTCCATGCGCGCGCCGAAATCGAGAACCACGAAATCCCCCTTCTCCAACGCCTTGTCGCGCGGAACGCCGTGCGGCTCGTTGGAAGCGACGCCGGAAACGCAGATGATCGGGAACGCGAGGCCCTGCGAGCCGTTGTCCGTCAGGAATTTTTCGATCTCCGCCGCGATGGATTTTTCGGTGACGCCGGGCCTGATGCGCGTCAGTATATAGCGAAAGCAGGCGTCGCCGAGCGCCTCCGCCTTCGCGATGGCAAGCAGCGCCTTGGGGTTTTTGATCATGCTGCGGGTGTTTTTGTCTTTCATTTGCCGCCTCCGTTCGTCCTTGCGCGGCGCATCAGCCCGGGGGCCAGAGCAGGCGGCGCTTGCCGAGCAGGTGAAAATGCAGGTGCTTCACGGTCTGCATACCGTCCTCGCCGCAGTTGTTCACGAGGCGATACCCGTTTTCTAGGCCCAGGCGCGCGGCGATTTCCTTCACCTTAAGGAGCAGCTGCCCGAGCAGCGCGGCGTCATCGTCCGCCGCCGCGTCAAGCGATTCGATATGCTTGCGCGGGATGAGCAGCACATGGACGGGCGCCTGCGGCGCCAGATCGTGAAAGCACAGCATCCGCGCGTCCTCGTAAACGATGTTTGCGGGGATGTCCCCGCCCGCGATCTTACAGAAGATACATTCCGACATGCCGTCGTCACTTCCTTTCTTTGGTAAACAATGCGGCGCGCGCGTCACAGCCTCTCGCCGCGCAGGCCGTCCCCCATGGGCGCGGACAGCCGAACGCGCACGAAGCTGCCGCAGAGCGACGCCTCGCCCGCAAAACGAACGCGCACGCCGTTTTCCGCAAGGCCCTCCAGGAGGCCGGATTCCCGATCCACGCGCTCCGGCAGCACGCGCCGGACGGCGCCGATGTTTCGCCGCAAAAAAACGGCGGCGGAGCGCTCCCCCGCGCGCAAAAGCCGCTCGCCGCGCGAGGCCTTCAAGTCCGCCGGCACCCGGTCCGGCATGGACGCCGCGGCGACGCCCGCGCGCTTTGAGAAGCGAAACACGTGCACGCGCGCAAAATCCACGGCTTCGAGCAGGCTGAGGCTGTCGGCGAAATCCGCCTCCGTTTCCCCGGGGAAGCCCGCGATGACGTCCGTGCCGATGCCGTAGGCGGGATCGTGCGCCCTGAGCGTGCGGACCAGCTCCAAATAATCCGCGCGCGTATAGCCCCTGCGCATGGCCGCGAGGACCCGCGTGCTGCCGCTCTGCACGGAGAGATGCAGCGAAGGGCAGAGCTTTTCGTAAGCGAACAGGCGCGTGACATAGCGCGCGTCGATCACGGTGGGTTCCAGGGAGCCGAGCCGGATGCGAAAATCCCCTTCGAGCGCCGCGAGCCGCGCCACAATCGTATGCACGCCGCGCGCCGAAGCGTCCCCGGCCTCGGCGCCGTAGAGCGCCGCATTGATTCCCGTCAGGACGAGCTCCTTGTGGCCGGCCTCGATCAGGCGCCGCGCCTCCGCGACGATGTCCTCCGCCGGCCTGCTGCGCGCGGGACCCCGCGCGCGGGGGATCACGCAGTAGGCGCAGCCGCGATCACAGCCGTCCTGTATCTTGATATAGGCGCGCGTTCGCGATTCCATGCCCGCGACGCCCGCGTGGAGGCCGAAGTCCGCGCCGAAGGGCCGAAGCTCCGCGCGCTTCTTGCCGTCGCGCGCAAAGGCCGCGACGAGCTCCGGCAGGCGATCCTTTTCCGCGCTGCCGAGGACGATGTCCACCTCCCGCATGGCCGCCGCTTCCCGCGGATTCGTCTGCGCGTAACAACCGACGAGGGCGACGATGCCGTCCGGGTTGCGCCGCCGCGCCCGCCTGATCAGCTGCCGCGACTTCCTGTCGGAAAGGCTCGTGACCGTGCAGCTGTTGATCACGCAGACGTCCGCCGCTTCGGATTCGGGGACAATCGTGTAGCCGCAGGCGGCGAAGCGCTCCCGCAGGACCTGTGTTTCATATTGGTTCACCTTGCAGCCGAGGGTATGGAAGTTTATTGTTTTGTCGCGCATCGGCGTCCTTTGTCAGCATTGTCATCATGAATGCTTTTGATTGAACTGTTACTTTATTCCTGTTCGAGCTCGTACAGGATCATGGCGACGGCGGCCGGCCCCGCCGTTTCGGTCCGCAAAATCGCGGCGCCCAAGCTCACGGAAACCGCACCCGCAGCGACCAGCGCCTCCGCCTCCTCCGTCGAAAAACCGCCCTCCGGCCCGACGATCAGCGCAAGGCCCTCCGGCTTCGCGGGCAGCCCTCGCAGACAGGATTTCAGACTGCGCTCCCGCTCGCACTCGTAGGGAAACAGCATGAGATCAAAGGCGCGCATCGCGGAAAGCGCCGCGTCAAACGCGAGAACGGGATGCACCCCCGGCGTCAAGCCGCGACGGCACTGTTTCGCGGCCTCGGCCGCTATCCTCCGCCAGCGGGCGAGCTTGTGATCCGAAACCGCCTCCCCCGCCGCGACGCTTCGCACGCAGGCCACGGGGAATACGTCGGCGACGCCGAGCTCGACGGACTTTTGGATGATCGTTTCCATCTTCGCGCCCTTGGGCAGGCCCTGAAAGAGCGCGAGCCTGACGCCGGGCTCCCGCGCGAAGCGCTGCCTGTCCAGAATGCGCAGAACGGCCGTGCCGTCCCTTGCGTGCAGGAATTCCGCTTCGTATTCCCATTCCGCGCTGTCCGATACCTCGACGCGCGTGCCGCGCACCGCACGCAGCACCCGTGTCAAATGCTTGACATCCCGCGACGAAACGATCCGTATCTCATTGCCCGCGATTTGGCTCGCGTCCACAAAAAATCTGCTCATACCGCCTTGATCGCGCACCATCCTCCCGCCGGGACGCACTCCAAGATGCGAAATCCGGCCGCTTCGAGAGCCGAAACCGCCCCATCCCGCTTTTCCTCCAAGATGCCCGACGCGATGAAACAGCCGCCGGCCTTCAACCGCGCGCGCAGCCCGCCGACCAGCGTCGCGATCAAATCCGCCGTGAGGTTTGCCACCGCGACGTCGGCCTCGAACGCGCACCCCGCCAGCAGATCGCCCTTCACGACGCGCACCCGATCCGCACAGCCGTTGGCCGCGATATTCTCCCGCGCGACCGCCACGGCCGTGTCGTCGAGATCGACGGCGAGCACCTCCCGCGCGCCCAGGAGCACGGCCGCAATCGAGAGGATGCCCGAACCGCAGCCGATGTCGAGCACGGAGGCGCCCGGCCGCACGGAGGCCTCCAAGAGGCGCGCGCAGAGCGCCGTCGTTTCGTGCCGGCCCGTTCCGAAGGCCATGCCGGGATCGAGCCTTATCACAAGCGCATCGGGGGCCGCGGGCGCGGCGTCCTCCTCGAAGCTCGGCCTGACGGTGAGCCGCTCCGTCAGGCGAAAAGGCTTGAAATACCGCTTCCAAACGTCCTTCCACTCATCCTCGCAGCGCAGGACGCTTTCCGCGCAGAGCCTGCCCAAGGTCAATGCCCCGCCGAAATCGCCGTCAAACTCCGCGCCCTTCAGCTTCATGAGATCGATCTTGATGTCTTCGAGCCGCCGCGCGCCCTCCGCGCCTTCCTCCAGATAGAAAGAAACGCCGAGCTCGTCCGCGCCGGCTTTGCCGGCCGCGAGCAGGGCGTCGTCGAAATAATCCCAATCGAGGCCGTTCCCGCGCGACGCCAGATCCGCGATCTCCCGCGGATCGTCGATCACAAGGCCGCAAATCCCGTGCCCGAGGAGCAGGGCGGTCAGGGCCTCGAGGCCGGCCGGCGAAACACGTATCTGCACTTCGATGTATCGCATGACAAGAAATCCCCCCGGGCGAAGCGAGGCCACTGAAAAAGTCGGCATTGGGCGCAGAACACATGGGGACGGTTCATTTGTGTAACACATACAATGTTGGAATTGCGCGATTTACCGGCACGGGCCACAGTGCCAAACC
>JAITLA010000233.1 GCA_031278145.1 Eubacteriales Family XIII. Incertae Sedis bacterium | reverse complement strand
ATGTTTCCTTTTCTATAAAAACACGGTTTTGGTTTTGAAGCGTTAAGTTTCACATCGGTGACAAAGTTTTCAACTTGTCACCGGCCGATGACCCCATCATATCACAAACGATGGGTTTTTACAAATATAAACGGATTTGGCGGTTGGTTTCTGTGCCATACGTCCGGCGCCCTTTCCACGATTCATTGACCCCAATAAAATTTTCTTGTGAACCCCTTTTCCTTTTGGACACAACGGGGACGGTTCTTTTGTGCTGAAAATCGGACAATTGTGCCGAAGTACACACGGGTGTACACACGGGGACGGTTCTTTTGTGTATTGGGCAGGTTTGGCACTGTGGCCCATGCCGGTAAATCGCGCAATTCCAACATGGTATATGTTACACAAATGAACCGTCCCCATGTGTTCTAAATTGTATGGGTGGGCGCAAGGCCCTTGATTTCAGCGTGAGCAAGTTACTTAAAATATTTGAAAATATTTCTAAAAATGTTCTTGACAACCTCATTTCGTTCCGGTATTATGGATTTATCAAAGTAAATGGAGAAAATGGGAATGATATCAATACTGCTCTTGAACTCGGATCGAGAATACGCCGCCTTGCTCGCGCAGAGGCTCGCCGCGGCCGGCAGCGAGTTTTCGGTCAGGGTGGAAGCGCCGTCCCGCGGGGCCTTGGCGGAGGGATCGCATGCGGCCGCCTATGACTTCGTGATCCTGGACGAGGCCGCTGCGGCGGAGGCCTCTTGCCCGGCGGAGGCCTTTGGCGGCGCGCAGCCGATCCTTCTCACGGAGGCCGCCCCGCCGCCCGGCGGCGCGCACGAGGGGACGCCCGGCGGCGCGCGCGAACGCTTGTACGCGAGCCGCTACGGCAGGGTCAGCAGCCTCGCCGCCTTGATCCGCGCCGCATATGCCGTGCGCCCCGGCAACGGCGGCCTTCCGATGCGCTTCGGCGGTTCCGTGAAATACATCGGATGCGTTGGACTTGGCGGCGGTTGCGGCGCCACATCGATTGCGCTCGGCATCGGCAGGGATTTCGCCGCCCACAGGGGGCGGCGCGCGCTGTACGTGAGCCTCGAAGCCCTGGAGGCGGAGGGCTTTTGCATGCGCAAGGCGGAGGGCGAGCGGCACATCGGCGATTTCCTGTACCTGTTGCTGCGCGGGCGGGAAGCGGATCTGCGCCTGTTCTGCGAGGCCTGCCTGTTCCGGGACGGCTACGGGCTGGCGCGCTTCTTTCCCTCTCCGGGCCTGAACGACCTCGCCCGCGCTTCCCCGGAGGAGATCGGCGATTTCCTGCGCTTTCTCGACGCCTGCGCCTGCTTTGATTCGGTCGTTTTGGACCTCGGCGGCACGTGCGGGGAGGCGGCCCTGCGGATCGCGCGGCTGTGTGACGCGCTGGTCCTCGTCGAGAACGGCGCCCTCGCCGACGCGGGCAAGCGCGACCGCGCGACCGCGCTCCTGCGCGCGGCTTGGTGCGGCGACGGCGCGGCGCCCATCTTCGTGAAAAACCTGCTGCGCTTCTCCTACGACGCGGACGAGGACGCGGAAGGGGCGCCGGACGAGGACGCGAGGCCCGCGCCCGACCGGGAAGGGATCGAAATAGGCTATGACGGCGCAAGCTTTCGGTATGTCGACGGCGTGACGGACTTCGTGCTGTCGGGCGAGTTTGGGCAGGGGATACACAGGCTTACGGATAGCCTGCTCGCGCGCATCTGCGAACGGAAGGGGGCCTGAGATGGAAAACACGGCGCTTGTGAAGAGCATAACGAATGTCATGCGGGAACGCGTCAGCGCGATGCCCGGCGACGGCAGCGACGAGGCCGTGTTCGCGGCCATAGAGGACTGCGTGCTCCGCCACGGCGAGGCCGCCTTCCTGCCGGCGCGCGAGAAGGCGGACCTGATCGACACCGTGTTCCACCGCATCCGCAAGGATCTGGGTATCCTGCAGCCCTTCGCGGACGACCGCGCCGTTTCCGAGATCATGGTGAACGGCAAGGATTGCGTCTTCATCGAAAAGAACGGGCGCGTCCTCGAAACGCAGCTGCGCTTTGAGAGCGCGGAGGAACTGGAGGAGATCATTCGGCGCATCGCCGCGGGCGTACACCGCGAGATCAACGAGATGAACCCCATTCTGGACGCCCGGCTCGGCGACGGCTCGCGCGTGAACGCCGTCTACAGGAATGTGGCGCTGAACGGCCCCATCCTGACAATCCGCAAGTTTCCCGAAAACCGCATCACGATGGACGACCTCTTGTCCTTCGGAACGATCACGGCGGAGGCCGCGGAATTCCTGCGCGTGCTCGTCGAATGCGCCTACAACATCTTCATCAGCGGCGGCACGAGCTCGGGCAAGACCACCTTTTTGAACGTGCTGTCAAACCACATCCCGGCGGACGAGCGCATCATCGTCATAGAGGACTCCGCGGAGCTTCAAATCACGGCGATTCGCAACATCGTGCGGCTCGAGTGCCGCAACGCGAACGTGCAGGGCAAGGGGGAGGTCAACATGCGACAACTGATCAAGTCGAGCCTGCGGATGCGCCCGAACCGCATCATCGTCGGAGAGGTGCGCGGCGAGGAGGTTCTCGACATGATACAGGCCATGAACACGGGACACGACGGCTCCCTTTCCACGGGGCACGGCAATTCCCCGCACGGCATGATCTGCAGGCTCGAAGCCATGTACCTACAGGCCGCCGATTTTCCGGTCGAGGCCATCCGCCGGCAGATATCGGAGGCGATTGAGATCATGGTCCATCTGGGCAGGTCCGCGGACGGCCGCCGGCGCGTCCTCGAGATCTGCGAGGTGGCGGGCATGGCGGGCGGGGAGATAGAACTGAATCCCTTGTTCAAATACGAAGCGGGGCAGGGGCTCAAGGCCACGGGCGCCGCATTGCAAAACGATATGAAACGAAAGCTGCGTGGAGGCGCGCCGTGATATGCCCGATTACAATACCTATGAAATGACGCCGAAGGAAACGCGTCGCTATTATCTGTTCGCCGTTGCAATCCTGTTGCTTTCCGGGCAGGTGTTCTACCAAAGTCCGATCTGCTCCGCGCTGCTGGCCCTGCTTTCCATCCCGGGAAGACGGTTTTATGCGCAGCGTCTGGCGGAGAAGCGGAGGACGGCGCTGGGGCTCTCGTTCCGCGATCTGCTCTATTCGCTGTCGGCCTCGTTTTCTACGGGCCGGCAGATGCCGGAGGCGCTCAAGGAGGGCCTTGAGGCGATGCGGCTCATCTATCCCGCCGACGCGCCCATCGTGCGTGAGCTCGAGCACATGACCGCGCGCCTGTTTCGCGGCAGGGAGGACGAGGCGGCCACGCTTGACGACTTCGCGAACCGGAGCCGCAGCGAGGATATACGGAGTTTCGTGGACGCCTATTTCATCTGCCGCACGACGGGCGGGGATATGGAGGCCATGGTCGTGAAGGCGTCCGCGTTGATCATCGACAAGATAGAGATTCAAAAGGAGCTCAAGACGCTTACGGCGCAGAAGCGGCTGGAGGCGAACATCCTGCTGCTGCTTCCCGCCGTCATGCTCGCCTTCTTGCAGCTGCTCTCGCCGGATTACATCGCGGCGCTCTACGAGGATCTGCGGGGCAGGCTCGTCATGACGGCGGCGCTGGGCCTGATGGCGCTGTCCTACGCCTGGAGCCTGCGCCTCACGAACTTCGAGGCGCAATGAGAAAGGAGGGACCTTCGCATGCGGATCGCGATCAAAAAAAGGAAGGAACGCGCGGCGCGCGCTTCGGGCGGCGGGCCGGCCGCGCGGCTTGCGGGTCTTGTGCCGCAGGCGCTGACGGGAAGCGCGGAGGAAATGGAACGGCGCCTTGCGGCGGCCTTCGGAAGCGGGGATTTTCGCGGACAGATCGAAGCGGAGCGGCACAAAAACGCGACCCATTGGCTCATTCTCGCGGGCCTTTTGCTCCTGCTGCTCGTCGCCCTTGCCGCGCAGATCGCGCGGGGTGGCGCGCCCGTCGCTTCCGTGGAGCGCCCGCCCTACCAAGCCGCGCCCCTGCGCGTGCGCGCCGTGGCCGAAGCGGAATACGGTGAGGCCTCGGTCAAGCGCGAGGTGGAGTTGACGGTGCGTTCCAAGGATCTGAGCGAGGATGAAAAGATCGCGCGCGTCAAGGAAACGGCGCGCCGGCTGCCGCGCCTGATATTGGGCGAAAACGAGAGCCTGTCCGCGATCACGTCGGATCTGGAACTGACGGAATTCGACGAGGAAACCGGCGTGAGCGTTTCGTGGGTTTCCGAAGATCCCGCACTGATAAGCGACGACGGCGCCTTGAACGAGCTGGCCCGGAGGAAGGGCGCCGGCCTCGCGCTGAAGGCGCGCCTCAGCCTCGGCGGCATCACGGAAGAGGTGGGGATAAGGGGCACGCTGGGCGACGCGCCGGCTTCGAGGGAAAGCCTCGCGGCCGATGTGGCGGAGGCCCTGGCGGAAACGGTGGCGGCGGTGAACGCCTCCGGGGAAGGGGATGCCCTGCGCCTGCCGGAGGCGGACGCATACGGCGTGCGCTATCGCTGGGGCGACGGCGCCTCGGATTTGCACCTTCCCGAAACGCTGGCCCTTGCAATCTTCGGTCTGCTGCTGTACCGCAGCCGCTACAGCCGGATAGACAAGCGCATCAAGGCCGCGCGGCACGGCATGATCAAGGATTTTCCGGGCTTCATCGACAAGCTGCTGCTGATGCTGAACGCGGGCCTCGTGGTGTCGGAGGCCGTTTCGCGGATCGCCGCGGATTACGAGCTTCGCAAGGACGCCGGAAAGCCGCGCCGGCTCTACGAGGAGCTTGCGGCGATACGGCAGCGGGTGGAGAACACGAACGCGTCCCTGTCCGTCGAGCTGAATCGCATGGCCGCGCGCAGCGGCATCCGCGAGCTGATGCGTTTCGCCGCCGTCGTGTCGGACAACATCGACAAGGGCAGCGCCCTGTCCGAAAAGCTGAAGGCGGAAGGGGAGCTCGTGTGGAAGCTCCGAAAGAAAGACATAGAGGAAGCCGGCAGGCTGGCGGAAACGAAGATGATCCTGCCGATGACGCTGACGCTGCTTGTGCTGATCCTTATCACGATGGCGCCCGCCGTGCTCGACATGTAGCACTCACATATATACGCTTATCTATCACAACGCAAACAAAAAAGGAGGTACACAATGAAAAACAGCAAAAAAGGAATGGAATTGGTGCAGGTTGGCATACTGATCGGCATCGCGGTCTTTCTCGGATTGATCTTCAAGACGCAGATCGGCGACTTCATCAACAACATTTTCAACAGCCTGATGGGCGCCGGATTCTGATGCGCGACCGGGCATGGCGGTTTGCAAGGGCGGGCGGCGCGGATCGCCCGCCCCGGCGCGCCAAGGACGCCGGGGGATCGCGGCGGCGGGGACTGAGAAGCAAGCGCGGCACGGCCATGGTCGAGGCGGCCATCGTGTTTCCGCTCGTGATCGCGGCGGTGATGGCGATCATCTATCTGATGATCAACCTGTACGGCTTCACGGCGCTGCGTTCCTCTCTGCATGTCATGCTGCGCGCCGAAGCCGACACGGAAACGGGCTTGACGCAGGTCACCATCGCCGACGGACGCGTGTATGATCGCTATCGCCTCGCGGCGGAGCGTCGCGGCATATCCGCGGAACACGGCCGCAAGGACCTGATCAATCCCTACGTCGCGGCGACGGAGATCAAGAGCTACAAAGGCAACGCCATGATTGCGGACGGCGTGACGCGAACGCACTTCGGGCGCTTCTACGTGCTGGACGAGGTGGGGATCTTGCGGAAGCTCGCGCTGGCGCGGGCCGTAACGGGGAGCACGGGAGAAAATGAAACGTAAAAAAGGGAAAGCGGGGCGGCGGTCGGTTCTCGGCGCCGCGAGAACGGTCGCCGCGCACGCGAAAACGGCGGCGCGCGGCAAGAGGGGCTCGTCCGCCGTGTTCTTGGTCATGATACTGTCCGCGCTGCTGCTTTTGGCCGGCACGCTGATCCAGGCGGCGGGGCTTGCGGCCGGAAAGAGCTACGGCGATCTCGTGTTCCGCATGGCGGGCCGTTCCCTGCTTTCGGAATACGACAGAAAGCTCTACGCGGATTACGGCCTCTTCGCCATGCGAAGCGACGAGGAACAGGCCGCGCGCAAGCTGGCGTATTACAGCAACGCGAGCCTAAAGGACGGCGGGCGCGCGGGCGCCGTATGGCTGCTGCCGTGCAAGATACAGGATTTGCGCGTATATTTGAACGATTTTTCGCTGATCGACGCGGACACCTTCGAGAAGCAGATATTGGATGACATTAAATTCATTATGGTAAACAACCTTGCGGACAAGCTGCGCGCGGATGCGTCCTCCGCCGCGGCGGGCGGCGCGGGAACGGAATCGCGGACGATCCAAAACCAAGCGGTTCTGAACAGCCTGCCGTCCAAGGGGCTCGGCGGCGGCGGACCCTCGATCCCGTCCATGCTCGCCGCGGGGCTGCCCTCCGCCGGCGAGCTGCTGAACGGCGGTACGGACGCCTTTCTCGTTTCGGAATACATCATGGCCCGCTTCGCGCACGCCTACGCAGCCGTGCCGAATCTCGCGGCCGGGCA
>JAITLA010000222.1 GCA_031278145.1 Eubacteriales Family XIII. Incertae Sedis bacterium | reverse complement strand
AATTGTTGAACGAACGGTTGCGAGGGCTAAGGGCTTCGCCCGCCGCCCCCGCAACCGTAGGCGTCAGTGGGGGATTGTACCCGCCACCGGCAGCTTGTGAAGCCGGAACCCACCGCCTGTAGAGGCGGGGGGCCGGTGCCGTCGTTCAATACAAATCAATCGGGCGCGATGGGCAAGGAGGGAAGTATGCGGATACGCAATGTGACGGTTTTGGGTGCGGGGCTCATGGGCAATGGGCTCGCGCAGGTGTTTGCGAAGAGCGAAGACAAGAAAGTCATACTCAGATCGAGAAAGGTGCGGGACGAACCCCACGTGCCAATCGAGAAAAATCTGGATGTTCTTATCGAAAAGGAAGTCATAAGCAAGGGAGAAAAAGAAGGCATCCTGAGCAGGATATCGTTTACCGATGATATGGAGGCCGCGGTGAAAGACGCGGACTTTATCATTGAGTGCGTCCCTGAGGTGCTCGATATAAAGCAGGATCTGTTTAGAGATCTGGAGCCGCTCTGCCGGCCGGAGGCCATACTCGCGACGAACACGTCCGTCATGAGCATTACGGAGATCGCCCTGAAATGCGCGCGCAAGGAGAGGGTGGTCGGAACGCATTTCTGGAATCCGCCTTATCTGATTCCGCTTGTGGAGGTGGTAAAGGCCGAGGACACGAGCGAGGCCGTCATGGACGCGACCATGGAGCTTATGCGCGAGGTCGGCAAAAAGCCGGTGCGTTGCCGGAAGGACGTTCCCGGCTTTATCGCGAACAGGTTGCAGCACGCCATATGGAGGGAGGCCCTTTCCATCGTCGAGAAGGGGATAGCGGACGCCGCCACTGTGGACGAGGCGCTCAGGTACGGGCCCGGCCTCAGGTGGCCCATACTCGGCATATTGGAGAACGCGGATATGATAGGGCTTGACCTTTCCCTCAACATACAGTCGTATATCGTCAAGTATCTGGAGGATTCGCATGAGCCGTCAAAGCTGCTTAGAGAGCTTGTGGAGAAGGGCGATCTGGGCTTTAAGACGGGGAAGGGCTATCAAAGCTGGACTCCCGAGCAGATCGAAGCGTCAAACAGGCGACTGCGCGAATATCTTATAGAAGCGACCAAGAACATACGGTAGTTTTCGGAGGGAGCGGTGCCTTGCGCTCCGGCGTCGCGGTCGGGGCGTAAGAGTGCGGGCCGGATTGCGGGCTCTTGTTGCGCGCCGCTTGATCGAACAGGAGGAGAACCCCATGATCAAAAGGACAATCAACGACTTGAAACCCTATGAGGCGCCGGGACATTTCGGTATGACGGCCATGCGTATTCACGGCAAGGAAGAAACCGGCGCCGAGAAATTCTGGATGGGCCTGTCCACCTTCCTTCCGGGAGGCGGGGCCGAGTACGCCTACGAGGACAACCCGCTCGAAAAGGTGTACTACGTCCTTGAAGGCGAGATGTCCGTCAAGGACAAGGCCGGAAACGAGTACGTCATTCACGCAAACGAATCGATTTCCTTCAAGCCGAACGAAGGACGCCATCTCGTGAACAACAGCAACCGCCCTGCGGTTATGCTTGTCGTTATCAATTACCCCGACGCGAAGTAGGCGTCCTTTTTGCGATGAAAGGAGAATTCCAATGAAAGCCAGAGATTACGACACAAAGACCATCAAGAATCTGTTTGGGCTGGAAGGCAAGAACGCCATTATAACGGGTGGCGGCGGTTCGCTCGGTTTCGCGATGGCCAAAGGCTTGGCCGCCTACGGTGCGAACATCGTCCTGACCGGAAGGACGCGGGAGACGCTGGACGCCGCCGCCGCCAAGCTCGCCGAATTCGGGGTGAAGACGCTCGTCGTGACGGGCGACAGCCAGAAGGAAGCCGACTGTGAAAAAGTTGTCGGCGAAACGGCGAAGGCCTTCGGCAGCGTCGATATCCTCATCACCGCGGCCGGTGTGGCCAGACGCTTCCCCGCCGAGGAGTTTCCGGCGGAAAAATTCGACGAAGTGATAGACACGAATATAAAGGGCGTCTTTTTGATCAACAAGGCTACGGGCCGGCAGATGATCAGGCAGGGCAGCGGCAAGGTGATCAATATCTCTTCCGTGCGCGCCAACAACGGACACCCGCTGGGATACGCCGCCTACGCATCCAGCAAGGGCGCGATCAACGCGTTAACGCGTCAGCTTTCGTCCGAATGGGCCAAGTACGGCATCAATGTGAACTGCATCGCTCCGACCGTCGTCGTGACGCCGCTGACGAAGGAAGTCTTCGACGATCCCGAAAAAAGCAGGATATTTACGGATCGCATACCTTTTGGAAGGGCTGCGGTGGCGGAAGAGCTCATAGGCACGACCGTCTACCTTGCCTCGCCCGCGTCGGACTTCATAACGGGGCAGATTATCTATGTCGATGGCGGTTGCGTCGCCGGTTGACGCCGGCCGTTTGATTGTGGCGGCATAAAGGTCGAAGACCGCCGAAGCGCAGGAGTGATTTTTGAGGAGGAAAATGCCATGGGAAAGAAAGTATTCGTTGACTTATCGCACCCTTTCAGCGCCGACACGCCCCGCTGGCCCTATTTTGTCAAGCCGGTCATCGATAACATGCACAGCATGGCCAAGGGCGGTGTGCTCACCCAAAGGATAGATTGTGTACAGCACACCGGAACGCATGCCGATGCGCCGCGGCACGTCATGGAAATCGAGTTTGACGGCAAAAGGGCTCGCTATACCCACGAAATGCCCGTGGACGCGTACACGGGCGATGCGGTGTGTCTGGATATCAAGGTGGAACGCTGGGGATTGATACTGCCCAAGCATCTCGAAGACGCCTGCGAACGCGCGGGCGTGAAGCTTTCCGAGCTTGAAGGCATGGTTCTCTGCCTGAACACCGGCATGCACCGCAAGTTCGACGACAGCAAAGAATACTATCACTATTCCTGCGGCACGGGCGTCGATGCGGGAAAATGGTTCGTAAAGCATAAGGTCAAGTGCGTCGCCATGGATATGCAGGCCCTTGATCACCCGCTGCATACCGCCATGGGCAACAACGGCATGACGCGCCTGAATCTGCTGGGCGCTTCCGGGGCCCCCATCACGGAAGAGTACATCGATCTGTTTGGTGAGGAAGCCTACGCCGAGTTTGACAAAGACGTCTACATCAAGGTGCACGGCAAAGCGGCCTACGAGGAGAAATTCGGCGATCTGGAAGCCATCGGCTGCTGGGGGACATGGGAGCCCTGTCACAAGCAGATGCTGGGTCACGGCATCGTCGGTGTCGAAAACCTTGGCGGGGATCTGGACAAGGTCGCGGGGAAGCGTTTCAGGTTCTACTGTTTCCCGATCCGCTGGTATCTGGGCGACGGCGCCATGGTTCGCTGCGTGGCCGAAATCGACGAGAACGACATCAACGATGTGCCCGAGAGGACGTACACCTACGCAGGCTGCATCTAAGCACCCGTTGAAAAGAATGAATTTCCAAAAACCGTAATGCGCGAATTTGCCGCGGAAATTGTCGCGATGCACGGGTAAAAACCGCAGGAATGGCAGTGCCGTTGCGAGGGGTTTTGCCGGGGATGCGCGGCGATATACGCGGCAATCGCGTGTACGGGGTTTTGGAGCCCCCAAATAGGAGAATCTCGAAAATGAGTGATTTGAGCAAAAAAACGATCATAACCGTAGCGCCCACGGGCGCGTGGCCCAAGAAGACGGATACGCCGCATATTCCCATCAGCCCCGAAGAGATATCCGAGGAAGTGTACGCCTGCTGGAAGGCGGGCGCGGCCATCGCGCACATTCACGTAAGGAACGCAGAGGGCAACGCCGCCATGGACTTCGACAATTTCAAGAAGACCGTGGAGTTGATTCGCGCGAAGAAGGATTGCGACATTATCCTGAACCTGACGACTTCGGGTGGGATCGGCCTCAGCGAGGAATCGAGGATAAAGCCCTTTTATGAGTTGAAGCCCGAGATGGCATCCTACGATAGCGGGAGCATGAACTGGCAGCACAACTCGGTCTTTGAAAACAACCCCGCCTTCCTTGAAAAACTCGCCGTTAAGATGAACGAGGTTGGGGTCAAGCCCGAGGTTGAGATATTCGACGTCGGCATGATATACGAGGCGCTGTACTATGTGAAGAAGGGCGTGCTCAAGCCGCCGCTTCACTTTCAATTCTGTCTTGGCGTCGCCGGCGGAATGCCCGCCACGGTCGACAATCTGGTCTTTTTGAAAAATCTCATACCCCCGGATTCCACATGGAGCACCTTTGGCATCGGAAGCGGGGCGCAGCCCATTCTGTTTGCGGGCCTCGCGCTCGGCGGGAACATCCGCGTGGGGATGGAGGACAACATATTCTACCAAAAGGGCCGGCTTGCCACGAGCAACGCGGAGTTTGTGGAAAGGGCGAGACGAATCATCCGGGAGTACGGAAAAGAGGCGGCCACGCCCGCCGAGGCGAGAGAAATATTGGGACTTAAGAAATAATCGCTTTGCCGCCCGAGCGGGAAGGCGTGGGTGAGTGGTAACATCCTATTGTTACCGCATGTATAAAGAGGTCACTGACAAAGTACACACGGGGACGGTTCTTTTGTGTGAACCGTCCCCATGTGTTCCGGGCCCAATGCCGACTTTTTCAGTGGCCTCTGTATAAACAGGGGGTTGACCGGGCTGAGATATGGCTTAAATGACAATGTAAGGGGAAAGACGCTGTGGTTTTACGGCGTTCAGCATCTCGTTTTCTTCGTGGCGGGAACGACGATCATGCCGATAGCCGTCGGCGCCCGCCTCGGAATGAGCCAGACCGAAATAGCGGCCATGTTGCAGCGCTCTTTTCTGTTGTTTGGCGTGACGACTTTTCTTCAGGTCAAATTCGGGCATAAGTATCCCATCATGGACGGTCCGGCCGGGCTGTGGACGAGTATGATGCTCATCATGGCCGCCGCGACCGCCGGGGCGGGGAAACCGCTGGCGGATCTCCGCGCGGAACTGGAACCGGCCATCATGGTCGCCGGCGCGGTGATAGCGCTTGTCGCGCTTCTCGGTCTTCTGAAATGGGTCATAAAGCTGTTCACGCCCATCGTGAACGGCGTGATCATAACGACGATGGTGCTCCAGATGAGCATCACCTTGGTCGGAGGCGTCGTTGGGATAAGCGGGGAAGACCGCGTCGTCGACGGCAAGAGCCTCGCCGTGTCCTTCATAACCGCTGCGGTGATCCTGTTTGTGACCATGTACATGAAGGGCTTTCTGCAGAGCATCGCCACGCTGATGGGCGTCACCGTGGGCTGGCTGTGCGCCGCCGCTGCGGGTCTTTGGGTCACGTCCGCCGCCGGAGGCGGGCTGTTCAGTCTGCCGGAGGCGCTGGCCTGGGGAAGGCCCGCGCTGAATCTCGGCATTATGGCAAGCTGCGTCATAGGCGAATTGCTGCTCATGTCCATGACCTTCGCGAGCGTCAGCAGCATGGGCAGCGCGCTCGGGGAGAAGGTTGACGAGCGCGTGATGGGCCGTTCTCTGCTGTTGCAGGGTTTTGCCACGATCCTTTCGGGGATATTTCCGGCGGTGCCTCCCATGCCCTACATATCCTCCACGGGCGTCGTGCTGATGACGGGTGTCGCCTCGAAAAAACCTTTCATACTCGCCTGCGTCATGATAATCGTATTCGGTCTCATATCGCCCGTGTCGCTGTTCCTCGCGTCCATGCCGGCGCTCGTGGCCTACTCGACGACGATTGTCATCTTCGCGCTCATCTTCGGGCAGGGTCTGCGCGAGTTCAAAAAATGCGCCATGGACAACCGCGAAAGCTATATCATCGGGATATCCATGATACTCGGCATCGGGACGATGTTCCTGCCCTCGGGCGCGTTTTCGATCCTTCCGCAGAGCTTGGAGTTGATCCTGTCAAACGGGCTGGTGGTGGGAACCGTGTCGGCCATGCTGCTTGAGCGGCTTCTCAGGGCGCGTTGAACGGTGGGGCAAAGGCCCCTGCCGGACGCGTCGGAAGCAATGCCATCGATCAGCGCAGCAGCTCGATCTCCGCGCTCTCCCCGGGCGATAGGCCCTGCGGGCCGGCGTCGGTCACAAGCTGCGCGGGCGCCGTCAGGGAACGCACCGTGGAGGCGCCGCGCATCTCTATCACGCGCGCCTCGAGGCCTTCCTCCGTTTCCCGCAGTTCCAGCTTGCGCAGTATCTCCATGCCCTCGGTCGCCGCAAGGCCCTCGGGCAGGCGGGCGCGCACGGTCGGGCGCGCGGGTCCCGGCCCTCCCAGAAAGTGCGCGACGAGCGCGCGCACGTACCAGTCCGTGACGAAATACGCGGCGAGCGGCGGCCCCGGCATGTTGATCAGCGGCACGCCGTCGAGCATGGCGGCGGCCGTGGGCCTGCCCGGCGCCGACGCAATCCAGTGGAACAGCGCTTCACCCATCTCCGCGACGAGCGTCGCGCCGTAGTCCTCGCCACCCTTCGAGGAACCCCCGCAGAGCAGTATGATGTCCGCTTCCGCGCGCGCGCGGCGTATCGCGGCGCGCAGGGCTTCCTTGTCGTCGCGCACGATGGGAAGGCAGAGCGGCGCCGCTCCCATCTCGGTCAGCATATGCCGCAGCAGCGTGCTGTTCGCATCCACGGTCTGCCCGCGCGCCGGCGCGCAGCCCTGCGGCACGAGCTCGTTGCCCGTCGGGATGAAGGCCACGACCGGCTTTTTCAGCAGCTCCGCCTCGTCAACTCCGCCCAGGACGAGGGCGGCCAGATCGGAAGGCGTAAGCCGTGTGCCGGCGGCGACGATCCGCTCTCCCTTCCTTACGGAGTTGCCGGCGGGCCGCACGTTCATGCCGCGCGTCACGCGCAGATCCGCCGCGAGCGACAGCCCGCCCGCAGGCAGGAAGCGGACATCCTCTATCGGTATCACGGCGTCGAAGCGATCATCAAAATCGTCGCCCGTGTCGGCGCGCACATACGCCTCCCCCTCCCGCCAAAGGGTCGTGTCGGGCGCCGCATCCGCGAACATCGACGCGAGAACGCCGATGCCGTCCATCGCCGAGGCCCGCACGACGGGCAGATCGTGGCGCGCAAAATGATCGCGCGCGGCGACGCGTCCCGCCGCCTCGTCCACGGGGCGCGTTTCACGCCCCGGCGCGGGCTTCCATCTCGTCACTACGGCGTCTATGGCCTCGCGCCGCGTGGGCGCCTTTTCGGTGTGTGGATCAAGCATCGTATTTCCTCCTGCCGCGCTATCCGCGCGGCGCGTCACGCTCCGTGCCCTGCTTCGGCGTCAGAGCGAGCTCCCAAAGCGATTTCGGTTTCGAAAATTTTGTCGTTGTCGTTTTCAGGATGGTTTCAATGCGCCAATCCCGAAAGGCGGAACGGATCGCGGCCTCGTCGTAGAAGCGCTTGAAGCCGTTTTTCGTCATGTACGCGCCCCTTGCGAGCTCCCTTTCTCCCGGTATCCCCGGGATGCGGTCCTCGTCGGAATTGAGGCGGCAAAGCAAGCGGCCTTCCTTCTTCAGAACGCGCTTGATCTCCGCGAGTATCCCGAAGAGCGCGGGCTCATCGAAGAAATGCAGGCAGAGGCTTGCGACCACGATATCCGCGGTACCGCTCGCAAAGGGGAAGGCCTCCCGGAGATCGAAGTCCACCGTCGCGATGCCCGGATAACGCGCGGCCACGCGCCGCAGCGCGTCCCGCGCGAGATCGCAGCAGATCAGCCCGCAGCCCGAGGCGGCGAGGAAGGACGTGTCGTCCCCCGTTCCGCAGCCGAGCTCTATGACGGTGCGGCCCGCGCCGCTTCCCGCCGCGAAGTACTTGTCCAGCCAGCCGTCGTAGCCGGGTGGCTCACCGTCGTGCGCGCGCAGGGCCGCCTCCCAGCGCGCCCGCTCGGGCGCGGCGCCCTCTCTCTCCGCGTTCGCGTCCGTCTTCATATCGCGCTCCTTTCCCCTTCTTCGGCCGAAGCCGCCGGCACGCCGGCAGGCAGGCATATCTTGACCGTCCGGCCCGCGTAGGATATGTCGCGCAGCTCCACGCCGACGCCGTACAGCCTTTCGAGCAGCTCCTTTGTGAGCGCCTTTTCGGGCTTGCCCTCGGCGATGATCCTCCCGTCCGCGAGCGCCGCGACCTTTGTCGCGTAGAGGAAGGCTTGCTCCGGGCTGTGCGTGGACATAATGACCGTGTATCCGGCCGCGGCCAGCTTGCGCGCCCGCTCGAGGGCGTCATGCCTGTGCCCGTAGTCGAGGTTCGCCGTCGGCTCGTCCATGATCAGTATGCGCGCGTCCTGCACCAGCGCCCGCGCGAGGAAGGCGAGCTGCCTTTCGCCGCCGCTGATCTCCGCGCAGCCCCTGTCCCGCAGATGCGCGATGCCGAGGCTTTCAAGCATATCGAGCGCCGCCGCCGTGTGCCGCCCATCCGGCGTGCGCCCGAAGCCGATGCGCCCCGAAAAGCCCATCAGCACGGTTTCGAGCACGGTATGGTTGAACACGGGCGAAAGCGTCTGCGGTATGTACGCGAGCTTGCCCGCGAGCGCGCGCCTGTCGTAGGCGGCCACATCGGCGCCGTCTATGCGCACGGCATTCGGCGCGGTGCGCAGAAAACCCAGGATGCAGCGGAACATCGTGCTCTTTCCCGCGCCGTTGGGTCCGAGCACGGACACGAGCTCCCCGGGCCCCGCGGAAAAGCGGACGCCCTTCAGCACCCGGCGCGCTCCGTAGGAGAAATGAAGATCGCGTACCTCAACAGTCATATCTGTTGCCTCCGGACAGGATCAAATACACAAAAACGGGTGCGCCGACGAAGGCCGTGAGGATGCCGATGGGTATCTCGCTCGTGGTTATGAGGCGGGCCGCGTCGTCCACGGCGATCAGGAAGGCGGCGCCGAACATCATGGAGGCCGGCATCAGCCGGCTGTAGTCGTGCCCGAACAGCATGCGGCAAAAATGCGGTATGACGAGGCCCACCCAGCCGATCATGCCGCTTACGGCGACGCTCGCGGCGGTCAGCATCGTCGCGCACAGGATGACCGCGACGCGCAGCCGCAGGGTGTCCACGCCCATGCTTTTCGCTTCGTCCTCGCTCACGGTCAGGAGGTTGATGCGCCAGCGCAGCAGGAGCAGGACGACGAGCCCGGCGACTATCGGGATTCCGGAAAAGGCGAGGTCCTTGTAGCGTATGGACGCGAGGCTCCCCATGAGCCAGTAAGTGATGGCGGGCAACGCTTCCTCCGTGTCGGCCACCAGCTTGACAAAGGAGGTCGCCGCCGAAAAGAGCGAGGACACCATCATGCCCGTCAGCACCATCGCGAGTATGCCGTCCATGCGGCGGCTTTGCCTGCTGATCGCGTAGGCCGCGAGGACCGCGGCCGTTCCGAACAGGAAGGCCGAGGCCGAGATGCCGAGGTAGCCGAAGCGCATGAGTATGCCGAAGGCCGCGCCGAAGCCCGCGCCGAAGGACGCGCCGAGTATGTCCGGCGACACCAGCGGATTCCGGAACATACCCTGATAGGCCGCGCCCGCCGCCGCCAGCGCCGCGCCTATGGCCGCCGCTGCGACGATGCGCGGGAAGCGCACGTTCAGCGCCACGATCTCCGTGGCCGCGTCCCAGCTGCGCGCGATGCGAAAATCGAAGCGAAGCGGAAAATCCGCAGGCAGGCCCCGCGCCGGATACGAAAGGAGCTCGAGCGCGCGCGCAAACAGTATCTTCACGAGCTCCGGGGGGCTTATGGGGTAGCGGCCGAGCGCGAAGGACGCGAAAAAGACGACGAGCAAGGCCGCCGCCAGCAGCGCGAAGCGCGCTTTGTGATTTCTTTGCTCCGGTTGCAATGCTTTGTTTTTCAAGGCACGATCTCCGTTTTGGATCAGCGCCGCAGGGTTACCACTCACCCATCACGCTATTTTTGCCCATTCCGGAACCTGATTCGGATTTTGGCCTTCTCACGTACATCCGGGTACGCTGCGAGGGCCAAAATCCGCCTCAGAACCCGACCCGAGCACGCGTGCCCGGAAGGGTACTTGTACCCTGAACGGGTAAACTATCGCGGTGTTTGAGTGGTTTTGATTGAAGTATCCGGGCGGTAATTCCGCAGGGTGGAGTTCTCCAAAAGCGCGCGCGCCTCGTCTTCCGTGAGCGCATGGTTCCAGAAGAGCGCGTAGAAGCGCCGCGTTTCCTCGATCATATCGATATCGTAAAGCTCCGGGTAGAGGAGATTGCCGAGCCAGAGCACGCCGAGCGCGCGCTGTACGGAAGGCGGTCTGTCGAGCCAGCTGTAGGGCCCGGAGGGTATCTCGTAGACCGCGCCCCGTTGCACGGCGCCGACGCCCGCCCACAGGGGATCGTCGAATATATCCCCGTAGCAGCTGTCCGGCGCCAGTATCACCGCGTCGGGATCCCAGAGCAGCACCTGCTCTATGGACACCGCGTCCCTGCCGCTGCCCGATACCTTGTCGAGCACGGCCACGTTCACGGCCCCCGCCACCTCCAGCGTTTCCGCGTGGACGGAGCCCGCGCCCGCCACCTCGAGGCCGTACTCGCCGTTCCCGAAGAGCACGCCAACGCGGTCCTCCTCGGCGATCCGCGCGCGGTTTTCCGCAGCGTAAGCGAGCGTTTCACGCACGTAAGCGGAAAGCGCCGCACCCCGTTCGGGGACGCCCAGCAGCGCGCCCAGCGCCTCGTAGGCCTCGGCCGTCGTGTCGAGGGTGGCCTTCACGAACAGCACGGGTATGCCGGTCTGCTCCTGTATGCCGTCCATGTCGGCGGCGATGCCGTCCTTTTCCTCGCCGACGTCGATGATCACGTCGGGCGCCGCCTTGATGATCTCCTCGAAGTTCATCGTCGCGTTCTTGCCGTAGAATTGGCCGAACACGGGCAAATCCCAATACTTCTCGTCTATGTAGCGCTTCTGATTCTTCGAAAACGGCGCCGAGAGCCCGATAAGCTTTTCGGGGCAGAGGGAATACAGCAGGATCTGCGCGTAGGCGCCCGAGGGCGCCACCCTGTCGATTGTGCGCGGCAACTCGACCGACCGGCCCGCCGAGTCCGTGAATATTTGGGTTTCGTTCTCTTGCGCGGCCTCCGCGGAGGCGGCGTTTCCGGCGCAGCCGGCCAGCGGCGCCGGCAGGAGCACGACAAGGGCGATAAGCAGGGCGGCGAGAATCTTGTTTTTCCGTGAGAATCCATTCATTTCGCGTTCACTCCACAAATTCTATGCGCACGCAGGCGTATTCCCACATGCTCGATTCGGCCTCGGGTATCAGGATGCGCAGCGGCTGTTCGGACGCGGGCAGGGGATCCTTGCCGTTTGCCACGGACAGCACCACCTCGTAGTCCGTCAGGTATTCGTCCCGCAGCACGATGCGGTACGCGTCGGACGCGATGAAGCGTATGCGCTCGAAATCCGAAGCCTTCTTTCCGTACTTCTCCAGCAACGTGTCGAGCAGCGGTCCGACGGCCTTCACCGTTCCGGCCTTGGCCGTTGCGCCCGTCGCGGAGCGCGTGACGCAGGGGAGCGCCGCGAGCTCGTTCGGCGTTACGGTGAACGCTTCGTCCGTCAGACCCGCGATCTCTATCGGCGCGTCGCCGTAGGCGGAGATGTCCGCGCCGCCCGACCCGCCGCAGCCGGCCAAGGCCGCGGCCGCGACGATGAAAAGCGCGGCAAAGCGCGCCGCCGCGGTCGTCCTCGTTTTCCCGTATGCGCCGTATGCGCGGCGCGCGCGTGCGGTTTTGCGCATTGCGTCCTTCCTCCGAAAACGCTTCGTCCTTCCCTATGCCGCGCGGATGAAAAGCGCGGCGGCGGCCGTTCAAGTAGTATTGTAACACGATACGTTTCAAAAGTATGTTGCCCGGGCAACATTTTGAAATTATTTTATTATAACGCATTTTATAACCATTTTATAACGCGTCGTTGCAACGCGGCCCCAAGTTGTTTTGAAGCATCCCGCCTTCGTCAATGCGAGAAGCGTGCATTCCCCCGTCATTGTGAGGTGCGCAGCGACGAAGTACCCGTTCGCTCCGCTCCCCCTCACATCCGTTCGGGACAAGCGGACATAAACAATCCACCGCTTGCAATGACGGCAAGAGGGATTCGCCTGCGGCGGCGAGGGGAGGGGCGCGCCTTGCAATGACAGGCTTTGCGGCCGCCGAGAGTTCGCGTTGGAGCCGCGTAATAAAATTATAAAAGTTTTGTGAAGATTTTGTGATGGTTTTGTGAAGATGCCGCCTCGTTCCATACAGTCTAACAATTGTTTTACATGGGGGGGGGGGGGGGGGGGGGGGTTTGCAAATTTCCAACGTATGACGGTTTTGCGACCCCAACCAAAAAACAAAAATTTTTTATTTTTTTTACCAAAAAAAACAAATTTAACACACCGC
>JAITLA010000146.1 GCA_031278145.1 Eubacteriales Family XIII. Incertae Sedis bacterium | reverse complement strand
CCTCCGACTGTGTGCACCGCGCGACCCCTCGCGCGGTATGCCCGGAAAACCTCTTGCACGAATTGTATCACGGCGCGGCGGCTTTTGCAACGGCTTTGCGATGCCAAACGATAATTTTGGAAAAAATATCCTGAAAAAATCTCCCCGACAAATCTCCTAGACAAATCCCCCCTGACAAATCCCCGAGGGCCGATCATGATAGCGCCAACCAAATATTTCAAACCGTTGATGCGGGAGTAAAAGCTTGCGGGCGCCCACAGAGAGCCGGGACCGGTGGAAACCGGCGGAACGCCGCTTGCGCTCGCCTCGTCGAAGTTGCCGGAGCGAGGAAAATGGACCGCTGAGGGCGCGGGGAAAGGCTTTTGGGGGATTGTCGTTCAAATTTTGCTTCGTCAAAATTTGAGCGCGGAGCGCACTCAAATTGTTGAACGAACGGTTGCGAGGGCTAAGGGCTTCGCCCGCCGCCCCCGCAACCGTAGGCGTCAGTGGGGGATTGTACCCGCCACCGGCAGCTTGTGAAGCCGGAACCCGCCGCCCGTAGAGGCGGGGGACTGACGCCGTCGTTCAAACAGCGTGCATCGGTATTGTTTTCATGGATGATCTGTGGCGGCGCGAATCGTCAAGACCCGCCGCCGTCCGCGCCGGCGGGCAATATCGTGCCGGCGCCGAGCAGAGCCCCGGGATCGAAGGCCCGTTTCAGCGCGGCCATTTCGAGGATGTGCCTTTCGCCGTACATGCGCGCAAGCGCCTCGCGCTTCAGCTTGCCCACCCCATGTTCGGCGGAGATCGTGCCGCCCATCTCCGTCACCCGCCTCGCCCATTCCGCGATCAGCGCCCCGCCCCTGCGAAACTCCTCCGCGCTTCGTGGCAAGAGGTTTACATGCAGGTGGTTGTTTCCGATGTGGCCCCAGATCGCGCAATCGAGGCCCGCCTCCGCCGTCGTGGAGCGGTACATGATAAGGCTCGCGCGCAGGAAGCCGTCCGGCACGGCCATATCCGCGGCGAGCTTGCGGATCGCGGGCGCCGTCGACCTGTGGCGCGCGATCAGGCGGTTCACACCCTCCGGCACCGCGCAGCGCAGCTCCCGCAGGCGCTCCGCTGCGGAGGAAGAGCGCGCGACCCAGGTGTCGTAGACGCTGCCGCGAGATCGGTCAAGGCATTCGCCGACATAGAAAAGCTGTTCCATCGCCTCGCTTTCGCACGCGCTGTGCAGCTCGACGCATACCGCCGCGCTGCGGCGCGCGGGCATCTTTGGCACGCGAAGCCGCCCGGCGGCGCCCGCAGCCTCCGCGCGCAATATCCCGAGCGAAGCGCCGTCAAGGTATTCGACGGCGGCCAGATTCTCCACCGTGCCGCGACGGCATTCCGCCACAAAACGCAACGCGTCGCTCTCGCTCTCGAAAAAGCACAGGGCGCTCCACATCTCTGCGGGACGCTTCACAAGGGCCAGTTCGAGCTCGAAGATGACGCCCAAGGTGCCGTCCGAACCGATGAACAAATCCGTCGCGTCCATGTCCTCCCGCGCGAAATAGCCCGCCGCGTTCTTGATGTCGGGCATCCGGTAGCTCGGCAGATCGACGCAAAGAGCGCTTCCGTCGTCGGCGCGCAACGCCAGGCGCCGCCCCTTCGCGCGGCATTCCCCGCGCCGCAGGCTGAGCGAGCGGCCGTCGCAGAGCATGACGCGCAGGGCGGATACGTGATTGCGGGTCGGGCCGTACTTGTAGCTCAGCGCGCCGGAGGCGTTGCACGCGGCCATGCCGCCCACGGTCGCGCCGCGCTCCGTCGGATCGGGCGCGAACATGTACGCGCCCTCCCTGCGGAAGTCCTCCAACGCGGCTTTTGCGGCATATCCCCATTCCGAGGCGTCGAAGCGCTTCGCGGCGAGGGCGCGCCGCAGGCGCGACAGCACGACGCCCGGCTGCACGCGAAGGTAGAATTCGCCGTCCCGGCCCCTGCGCATCCCCGTGATCCGGTCCATGCGCGAGAGATTCAGGATGTGCCCGCCGTCCGGAACCGCGCCCGCCGAAACGCCGGTGCGCCCGCCCTGCACCGTGACGCTGTGGCCGCGCGCGCATTCGACCGTGAGCGCGTAGCGCAGCTCGACCTCCGTGCGCGGGAAGGAAATGCTCTCCGCCCTTCCGATCACGCGCGATTCGTCGCGCAGATAGGGCTCGTATGCCTCCGACATCCGCTTGATCAGTCCGTTCACGGCGTGCCTCGCACCGGTTCCGCGCGATGTGGCAAGCCCGCGTCCGCGGCGGACGGCCCGGGCGATTCCGAGGCCTCCCCGCGCGAAGGGCGCGCCGCATCAAATGTTTTTTCCGGAATTTTGTTCATAATCGACTCCGTGTTTCAATTTTGGCTCCGTCCAACATTCGGCTTCGCCTCATTCCTCCGTTCGCCCGAGGCTCACTTCGCTGCGCTCCGGGCATAAACGAACACAGTAGTACACACGGGGACGGTTCTTTTGTGTATTGGGCAGGTTTGGCACTGTGGCCCGTGCCGGTAAATCGCGCAATTCCAACATTGTATGTGTTACACAAATGAACCGTCCCCATGTGTT
>JAITLA010000127.1 GCA_031278145.1 Eubacteriales Family XIII. Incertae Sedis bacterium | reverse complement strand
CGTCATTGCGGTATTCCAGGGCCGCGTTCTTTGCGGCCACCGCAGCGAGCACAAACGCCGCGTCCTTTGCGGCGTTGCGAAGAGCGGAGAGGATTACCAAGCCCAAGGCCGACTGCCTCTGAACTGTAACCGCCTTTGGTTACGAACAATAAATATATGCGGGCGGTTCTTGTATTTCACAGTTTTTCTGTTATACTTAGGAGATAGGGCGATTCGCGGACGCAAAGGGCGTTGTTTGTCCCGAATGGCTTGTTTTTTGTACCATGCATACGCAGCACGCGGGAATGAGGTGATGGATTAAATGTTTGACAACAAGGAACAGTTCGTTTCGGCCTACAAGCGCAAATTCATGTCGGAGCTCTCCAAGACGCTCGGCGAAGCGACGGCAACGGATAAGTACGTCGTGCTCGCCTCCATGATCTGTGAGAAAATCAAGGAAAAGTGGGTCGTCACGAACGATTACTATCTCAAGACGGGCGCGCGGCAGGTCTACTACTTCTCACTGGAATTCCTGCTCGGCAAATTTCTCGAATCGAACCTGATCTATCTGGGTGCCGAAGACGTCTGCCGCGAGGGCCTGGCGGAGCTCGGCATCGAGCTCGACGAGCTGATTCGCTGCGAGCCCGATCCCGCTCTCGGCAACGGCGGCCTGGGTCGGCTCGCCGCCTGCTTCCTCGATTCCCTGGCCTCCATGGGCCTGCCGGGACACGGCAACGGCATCCGTTACAAATACGGGCTCTTCCGCCAGCAGATCGTGGACGGCTATCAGGTGGAGCTGCCGGACAACTGGCTGAACCAACGCAATCCGTGGGAGATACGCAAGCCGGAGAAGGCCGTGCTCGTCAAGCTGAACGGGCACATCCGCACCGAGTTTGACGAGGACGGCGAGTCGCGCTTCATACACGAGGATTTCCTGCCCGTCCTGGCCGTTCCTTACGATATGCCCATCTCGGGTTACAAGAACAACACCGTCAACACCCTGCGCCTCTGGAGCGCGGAATCCGTGGACAATTCGTTCGACTTCGCGTCGTTCAGCCGCGGGGATTACGTGAACGCCGTTTCGGGCAAGTATTCCGTCGAGGCCATCTCGGAGGTGCTTTATCCCGACGATTCCAACTACACGAACCGGCTTTTGCGCCTGAAGCAGCAATACTTCTTCGTTTCGGCCGGCGTTCAGTCCATCGTGCGCCGCTTCAAGCTCAAGCAACACGATCTCGGGCTGCTGCCGGAGCGCATCGCGATCCACATCAACGACACACATCCGGCGCTGGCCGTGCCGGAGCTCATGCGGATACTGATCGACGAAGAGGGCTTCGGCTGGGAGGAGGCTTGGGACATCACGAGCCGCACCGTCGCGTACACGAATCACACCATCATGCCGGAGGCGCTCGAAACCTGGCCTTTGGATTTGTTCTGGGAGCTTTTGCCCCGCATCTACATGATCGTGGAGGAGATCAACCGCCGCCTGCTCCTGCACTTGAACGGAAAATACCCGGACGATCCCGGAAAGGTCGCCCGCATGGCCATCATAGGCGACGGCGCGGTACGCATGGCGAATCTGGCCGTCGTGGGCAGCTTCAGCGTCAACGGGGTCGCCGCGGTGCACACGGAGCTTTTGAAAAACGTGGTCATGAAGGATTTCTACGACTGTTATCCGGAGCGCTTCAACAACAAGACCAACGGCATCACGCACCGCCGCTGGCTGATCAAGGCCAATCCGCGCCTCGAGGACGCGATCTCGGAGCTGATCGGCGACAACTGGATCCGAAACCCCGTGGAGCTCGAAAATCTGGGGGACTTCGCCGACGATCCCTCGACGCGGGAGCGGCTGTTCAGCATCAAGCGCGCGGGCAAGATCCTGCTCGCAAGGCACATCAAGGAAACGCAGGACCTGAGCGTGGACCCGGATTCGATATTCGACGTGCAGATCAAGCGCATCCACGCCTACAAGCGCCAGCTGCTGAACGCCTTGCACGTGCAGCACCTCTACAACACGCTGATCGAGAATCCCAACGTCGATATGACGCCGCGCACCTTTATCTTCGCGGGCAAGGCGGCGCCGAGCTACTACTACGCCAAGGCCATCATCAAATACATCAACGAGCTGGCCCGCCTCGTGGAGAACGACAAACGCGTGCGCGACAAACTGCGCGTCGTATTCCTCGAAAACTACAACGTCAGCCTCGCGGAGATCATCTTCCCCGCCAGCGATATCTCCGAACAGATATCCACGGCTTCGAAGGAGGCCTCCGGCACCGGCAACATGAAGTTCATGATGAACGGCGCCATCACCATAGGCACGAACGACGGCGCGAACATCGAGATACGCGAGCTTGTGGGCGACGACAATTTCATATTGTTCGGTCTGAGCGTGGAAGAGGTGCTCGACTACTACGCGAACGGCGGCTACAATTCGCGCGAGGTTTATGAGAACGATCCCAACATCAAGCGCTTGCTCGACCAGATTCAAAGCGGCGCGCTCTTTCCGAACACGGCCGTCGACGACTTTGCGGCCATCACCCGCTCGCTTCTCGACTACAACGACGAGTTCTTTGTGCTGCGGGATTTCGACGACTACGCGCAGGCGCAGGCGCGCATAGACGGCCTGTACAAGCAGCGGGCGCGGTGGATGGCCATGTCCATCCGCAACATCGCGATGTCGGGTCATTTTTCGAGCGACAATACAATCGATCAGTACGCGAAGGGCATCTGGCGGATCGGGCGGCATACGCCCGAGGAGATCGACTGACTCAGAAGTCCTCCGCCAGCGCGTACAATGCCAGCGCGTAGCTCTGCGCGCCGAAGCCCGCTATGCTGCCCCTGCACACGGGCGCGAGCACGGAATCGCGGCGAAAATCCTCGCGCGCGGCGACGTTTGTCATATGCACCTCCACGACCGGCGCGTCTATGGCGGCTATCGCGTCGCGGATTGCGATGCTGTAATGGGTGTACGCCGCGGCGTTCAGGATGATACCGTCCGCGTCCGCGGCGTTTTGTATCGCCGTCACGAGCGCACCCTCCGAATTGCTGTCAAAGAATTCGCAGCGTGCGCCGAGCGCGGCGGCCTTCTCCGCCAGCTTCTCGTTCAGCGTCGCCAGACGCATCGCGCCGTATTTGTCCGGCTCCCGCCCGCCCAGCAGATTCATGTTCGGTCCGTTGATCACGCTTATCCTTTTCATTGCGTCCCCCGATTTCATCCGCGCATGGAGTAACAGCCTATCACCTCAAAATACTCGCAGGCCGAAGCCGCGTGGCGCAGGGTGGAGATGACCCGCGCGTCGAGGATGTTGCCCTGCACCTCGGCGAAGAAGCGGTACTTGCCCGCGCCCGCCGGCCTCGATTCGAGCTGCATCAGGTTCATCCCGCCCGCCATAAAGGGCAGCAGCATCTCG
>JAITLA010000131.1 GCA_031278145.1 Eubacteriales Family XIII. Incertae Sedis bacterium | reverse complement strand
GCTTCAAGGCTTTCAACGCCCTGTCGCCGGATCGCACACTATGGCACACTGTCCAATTCCTGTTTTACTTCGCGCAACGAATAATATTTTACGTCGCCTTTCGTTTTTTCCGCTCCACGGCAAACACGGCGAGCTTCTTGGATTTGGGCAGGTATACGGGATAGTCCGAAAGCCCCGTTTCGACGAGGCGGCTTTCCATATCGCCGCACAGGCGCGCCCGCTCCGCGGGATCCGCCTCGCCGGCCGCTTTGAGCATCGAGGCCGCGTAGGTCTGTATGAAGTCGCGCGCGTCCGCCATGGACTTGAACGGCTGCCCGAATTCGAGCGCGGCGTGCGTACTTTGGAAGCGCAGATCGCGGTCCGTCAAAAAGCGCGTGACCTCGGCGGCGCCAAAGGGCTTGGGCCGCCGCGACACCACGTTCAAACAACGGCTCGACACAACGCTCTCGTGCACGATCAGGATCATCCGCTTGTCGCAAAACGCCAGAAAGCGCACGACATCCTCAAGCGACGCGCCGAAGAAGCTCATCATCACGGCGTCCCAGCGCTCTCCCGCGAGGCTGTTCACGTCCGCGACGCGCGCGACGACGTTGCGCACCCTCTGCGCGCGTATGAGCTCGTTCAGGGCGCCGATTGCCGCTTCGCTTCGGTCCACGCAGAGCACGCTGCGCAGATCCGGCGCCAATTCGAGGTCGAGCAGGCCGTGGCCGCAGCCCATATCGCAGAGCGTTTCGCAGTCCGCGACAAAGGGGCGCACAATCGAAGCCAGCCGGCTGTGAAAGCCCGTGTACGCGCTCGCGGTCCTGAACCAGTCGAGCGTTTTTTCATTCCATATGAAATCCATTCGGTCCCCCCAATACCACAATCACACTCTGCCGTAATCGAGCAGCATCTGCGCGACCTGCGCCCGCGTCGCCGTGCCGCGCGGCGCGACGGAGCCGTCGCCCATGCCGTTCACGATGCGTGCGCCGACCGCCCAAGCGAGGGCTTCCCGCGCCCAGGCCGCAATCGCGTCCGCGTCGGCGAAGACGGTGAGATCGCCTGCGGCGCGCGTGTCCGCGCCGGTGTGGCGCGCGTAACGGAACAGCATCGCCGTAATCTGCTCGCGCGTGACGGAGGCCTCGGGACCGAAGGTCCCGTCGCCCATGCCGCTCACGATGCCCGCGTCCCGCGCCCACGAAACGGCCGCCGAAAGGGGCGTCCCCGCCGGCACGTCGGAAAAGGCCTGCGACGGCGCGACATCGGGCGAGGCCGCCGCGCGGTAGAGCGCGGTGACGAGCATGGCGCGCGTCATGGGCGCGTTTCCGCCGAAGGCGCCCGCCTCGTCATAGGCGTCAAACAGATTCTCGCCCGTAACGTAGCGCGCCGCGTTGTAATACCAGTCGCTTGCCTTCACATCCGCGGGGGCCGGCCCCGGGCCCGGCGCGAAGTTCACCGTCAGCTCCACCGTTCCCGGCTCGAAGCGGTTGTTGACGAAGCTGAAGCCGTAGCTCCCCGGCGCGTCGATTGCGGGCGCGTCCAAATCGAAGCAGGCGGCGCCGATCAGGACGCTTCCTTGCCGCGTCCTGTCGATGCGGTTTGTCGGCAGCATCGCCTCCGCGCCGTCCGGCGTCTTGACATAGACCGTCAAACCGTCCTGATAGCTCGCGTCGTCAAATCCAAAGAGCGCCGGCACGCCGATTTTCGCGTCCGAGGGCGGCGTGATCGCGGGCGCGGGCTTCTTTATCGTCACGGAGGCGGACTTGTCCGCGTAGCTCGTCGCGTGGAACACGAAGCCGTAGGCGCCCGTTTCCGAAAACAGCGCGCCGTCAAAGACGATTGCCCGCGGATCCGCCTCGAAGCGCAGGTCTTCATCGGCCACGCGGACATAGGCGTCCGCGGACTGCGTCTTCAGCGTGACGAAGTTCAGCGCCTCCGTCCACGCCGCCCAGTCGGACGCGGCGACCCCGTCCTGCGCCGCGAAGCGCAGCGCCTCGCCCGCCATGCCGCTGTAGAGCGTTTGGAACGCGGGCGCGAGGCCGGGGTATTTCACCGTGATGACGCCCGCGTCGGAAAAGCCCTCCCGGACCGCCGTCATATAGAAGGCCACGGGATCGGCGGCGAGGTCGCGGCCCGCGATGTCGACGGTCACGGGTCCCGTGTACGGGATCTGCGGCGCGCCGTCAAAGGAGTAATAGATCGACGCGCCCTCCGTCGCGCAGGCGATCTCGATCACAAGCGCGTCGCCGCGCGCGGACACGCTTGCGACGGGCTCCGCGACCGCGCCGAGGGAGCGCAGCTTCGGCGCCTGTTCCATATCGAGCCGCAGATTGTAGATCCACTTGAAGTTGTCGAAGGCCGTGCGGTGCGCCGCCATCAAATCCGCCTCCGTCATCGGCAGGGACAGGCGCAGCGACCACGTGTCCGCAAGCATATCGCGCAGGCTACCCTCGGCCGTGCCGCCGTTTGCCGCGATTTGGTCCGCAATGCCGATCTCCGTGGACGCGACGAGCACCGCCGTCGTCGTGCGCCCGGAAAACGATTCCGCAGCGAGGATCGGCTCGGTGCGCAGGCCGCCCGCAAACACGGCGCGCTTGTCCTCGTAGTAGGGATCCGAAGCCTTGTAACGCGCGTTGTACGCGTCGAGCGTCACGCCGAATTTGCTGTCGTCCTCGCCCGCGATCTCCCAGCTCGTGTTCCAGCCCGTCTTCGCGTCAAACAGGCCCTCGAAATAGTAGCGCGGCACGCCGTAAAGCTCGTCATAGGTCCAGCTGCGGTTGTAGTTGCCGTAGCTGTCGGTCGCCATCAGCCGGATCGTGTCGCCGCCGGAAAAGCCGATTGCTTCCGCGCCCGCAACGCCCGTGACGCGCTTGACGTATGCGACGAGCTCCGGCACCGTGAAGCCGCGCGCCTCGCAATACTGCGTCGTCGGATAGTTGTCCGTCGAGGAAATGCTGTAGTTCTTTCCATCCTCCCGCCCGTGCGCGAGCGCCTTCAGATCGTCGAAGGGGATGACCTTGAGCAGGATCGCCTTGCCCTCGGCGTCCGAGGCGTAGAAAAAGACGTTTTCCGCCCTCGCCGATTCCAAGGTCTTCGCGGAGGCGAACGAGGCGGCCGAAAGCAGCGCGGCCAGGACGAGGAACATTGCAAACAGGCGTTTTTTCATGGGACCCTCCCCGATGGTTTTCAAGTCGGCCTCAAAAACTTCAATCAAAACTATTCCATGTGGTAATTGAAGTGCGCCTTTGGCGCTTCAATTTTGGACGGAGCCAAAATTGAACAGCATCTGCGCAACCTGCGCCCTGCTCGCCGTCCCCTTTGGCGCGACGGCGCCGTCGCCCATGCCGTTTATGACCCCCGCGCCGGTCGCCCAGGCGAGGGCTTCCGTCGCCCAGTCCGCAATCGCGTTCGCGTCGGTGAAGCCGGCGAGATCGCCCGCGGCGCGCGTGTCCGCGCCGATGTGGCGCGCGTAACGGAACAGCATCGCCGCAATCTGCTCGCGCGTGATGGAGGCTTCGGGGCCGAAGGTCCCGTCGCCCAAGCCGCTCACGATGCCCGCGTCCCGGGCCCACGAAACGGCCGCCGAAAGAGGCGTCCCCCGCGTCACGTCCGAAAAGGCGTCCGTCAGCGCAACGCTCGGCGAAGCCTCCGCGCGGTAGAGCGCGGTGACGAGCATGGCGCGCGTCATGGGCGCGTCGGGAGAGAAGACGTTGGCGCCCGTAAGGTCAAACAGGCCCTTTTCCGTGACGTATTGCACGGCCGCCTCGAACCACGCGCCCACGGGCACATCGGCGAGGGCCGGCGTCGTATCGGGGTTTTGCTCCGTGCCGGACGATGTGAGCGTCAGCGTCACGACGCCCGCGTCGGAGAAGCCCTCCTTCACCGCCCGCGCCGTCATCGTCACCGTCCCGGACTTGAAGTATTCCTTGGGCACGGCGACGGCGCCGTCCGTGTAGGGCGAGGTCGGGGTGTAGCTCGGCGAGATGAAATTGTGGTTGTACAGGATCGTCGCGTCCGGCGTGGCGCAATCGAAGCGGATGTAGTAGTTGTCGCCGGCCTCCGTCATGACCGCCGTCGGCGCGGCCACCCGGCCGAGCGCCGCCGTGTCCGGCGCGTTTTCCGGGCGCAGGCGGATGTTCGCCGTCCAGTAGCGCGTATCCATCGCGGTCGAGGTCTTATCGTACAGCTCGTCGCGCGTCATGGGCTTCATGATGCGCATCGTGCGCGCGTTGTCGAGCAGATTTTGGTTCTGCCAATAGCTTTCCATATTGTAATCGACGCCGAATTTCTCCGTCGTGACCATATACCTCTGGCTGTAGGCGCGGACGGAGAGGATCACCGTTTCGGGCTCCCCGCTCGCGAAGATGCGGTCTATGACCTGCTCGCGCGTCAGCTGCCCCGCCGGGTCATAATAGTCCTGCTTCGCGTAGTCCCAATATTCGTACAGCAGCGGGAAGTTGTAGCGCGGCGTTTCGTACAAATCCGCGTAGGTATAGGTGTCCACGTCGTCGTAGCTCGTCTGATCGATCTCCCAAAAGCTGATCTCCGACTTACCCGACAGCGCCAAGGGCAGCGCCCGCAGGGCCGGAAGCGGCGATTTTTCGCGCGCGTAATCGATGAATTCCTGCACGGTGAAGCCCTGCGCCTCCTGGTGCAGCGTCGTCACAAACCGGTCGAGCAGGCTGTAATTGTGCAAGGTATCGTCGATCTTTCCGGCCTTCATGTCCGCTTCCATCTCGGAAACGGGGATCCGCGATACGAGGATCTCCTCCCCTTGCGCGTTCACGAAATAGAAGAGCACGGTACCGACCGTCTGCCCGGCGGGTATCGTCTTTGCGGACACGGAAACGACGAGCGGGGACAACAGGATTGCGGCAAGCAGAGCCGCCAAAAAAATTCTCTTCATTCCTCCACCTCCGATAACAGCAGAATGCGCGCAGCCTGCGCGCGGCTCACCGGATCCTTCGGATCCGCGTTCTCAAACAGGCCCCGCGACGACGCCCACGCCCACGCGGCGCGCGCCCAAGACGACGCCGCCTCGCCGCCGTCCGCCGCCGGGCTTCCGGCCCTTCGCCAGAGAAGCGTCGCCGCCTGCTCGTTCGTGATCGCCGCATCGAGCCCCAACTCCCCGCCGCCGTAACCGAGCAGCCGCGCGTCCGGCAGAAAATCCGCGACGAAGGCGCCGCGCGTCAGCGCCCTTTCCCCGCGCGGCCGCAGCGCGACGAAATCCAATTCCGCGCCCGCCGCGTCGAAGCTCTGCACGGTCAGGGCGCCGCCGTCCACGCGGACAAGCTGATAGTTCGCCGTATTGTACACCGTGCGCGCGGCCAGCGTTTCGTCGGCGGAGTCGTAGAACTTGCGTCCGGCGTTGCCCATGATGTGGGTCACGCCGTCGGCGACGTCCTCCACGCCGTCCGTCAGCGGCTTCAGGCGGCTGTACACCTGCTGGTGGCCGACGAAGCAGAGATCGAGCCCGTATCGCTCGAAGATCGGCGCCCAATGCTCCCGCGCCTTGTTGGATGTGAGATCGCTGTGCACGGCGTAGATCGGAATATGCGTCACGGCAATCCGCCACCGCGCGTCCGTGGCCGCGAGGTCGGCCGCAATCCACGCGTCCACGGCGGCAAGCGCGTCCTCCGTCAGATTTTGCTCGCCCGAGAAGATCCACGAGTTGAGCACGAGAACGTGCGTGTTGCCGTAGTCAAAGGAATAGAATTCCTCCAAGAATCCCGCAGGGCCATTCCGGGGCAGCTCGAACAGCTCCAGATACAGCTCCGGCTTGCCGCTGAGGAAGTTCGATTCATGGTTGCCGTTTGTCGGGAAGAAGGGCAGGTCGCCGAGCGCCCTGTCCGCCGCCGCGAGAAAGGCCTCCCACTGTGCCGCGTCGATGCCGCTCTCCACGATGTCGCCGCCCTGCAGCGCGAAGGCGACGTCCGGGTGACGGGACAGCGCGTTTCGCGCGAGCGCCTCCCACGCGGCATAATCCGCTTCCGCGCTCTCGACGATCTGGATATCGCCGAAATACAAGAACGCAAAGCTTTCGGGGTCCGGCGGCGGCGCGAGCGTGGCGCCCAGCGCGAAGGCCGGCGGCGCGGAGCAGAGGAAGCACAGCAAAAATACGACGAGCTTTTTCATGTTTGACCGCCTTTCGCGCGTTTTACCGTATCGCATTTTACAATTTTACAACAAAACGCCGAAAAAGTATGTTGCCCGGGCAACATTTTTGAACTTTTTTTTTCGCAATCGTTACCGCACATCATGCACCGGAATTCTATCAATATCCGTATAGACATCCATAATCTTCGCCATCTCAGCCCTCGTAATCGTGCCATTTGGGTCGAACACATTGCCGGGCTTGCCATCTATTGTGCCGGCCTGCTGCAGCGCGGCAATTACCTGCGCCATCGTAGCGGATTTCTGTGCTTCCCCCAAAGCCCGCGTTTTGGCACATGCGGGATGGGCGTGCAAGAAAAAAGTGTAAAAAAGTGGAGCCCCGCCTTGCGGCGGGGATAGTATCACTCATGATAACCCTGAGT
>JAITLA010000106.1 GCA_031278145.1 Eubacteriales Family XIII. Incertae Sedis bacterium | reverse complement strand
TTGGGCTTGTAGAGCGCGCTCGGGTCGAGGCCGCCGGAGAGCGTCCGGCCGGACGGCGGCACGACGAGGTTGTAGGCCCGCGCGAGCCGCGTGATGCTGTCGAGGAGGATCACGACGTCCTTGCCGTGCTCCACGAGGCGCTGCGCCCTGGCCAGCACCATCTCCGCGACCTTGACGTGATTCTGCGGCTGCTCGTCGAAGGTGGAGTAGATGACCTCACCGCTGATGGAGCGCTGCATGTCCGTCACTTCCTCGGGGCGCTCGTCCACGAGAAGCACGATCAGCTCCACCTCCGGATGCGTTTTTTCTATCGTGTTGGCGACCTTTTTCAAGAGTATCGTCTTGCCCGCCTTGGGCGGCGCGACGATCAGGCCCCTCTGGCCCTTGCCGATGGGCGCGACGAGGTTGATCAGCCGCATCGACAGATCCCGCGAGCCGTCCTCGAGGTTCAGGCGCTCCCTGGGGAAGATGGGCGTCAGGTTGTCGAAATCCGGTCTTTCGATGGAGGTCTTGAGCTCGTCGCCGTTGACCTTGAAGACGTAGAGCAGCGCGCCGAAACGCTCCCCCTCGTTGGGGCGTCTGGAAACGCCGTTTATTTTGTCGCCCGTTTTGAGGTTGAATCTTCTGATTTGGGACGGAGAAACGTAGACGTCTTTTTCGCTGGTCAGAAAGTTGTGGAAGCGCAGAAATCCGAAACCCCCGTCGGCTATTTCGAGTATGCCGTCCACCTCGTAGCGATTTTTTTTCTCTTCGCTTTCGGCGGCGCTTTCTTTTGCGGCTTCGGTGCGGGCGAGGGGCTCTTTTGGCGCTTCGACCGAGCGGGCCGCCGGCGGCTCCGCGTCCTGCGCTTCCTTTGCGGGCGCGACGACCGCAAGCGCGGGGGGCGCCGGGGCCACATCCTCCCGCGGCACGGCGCGCACGGGAGGCGTCTGCGGCGCCTCCTGCGGCGCGGCCTGCGGCGTCGCGGCGGTCTTGCGCGGGCGCCGCGTCGCCCGCTGTCTTTCGCCGGCGGCGGGCACGGGCGCGTTCCCGCCCACGACGGCTTCCGATCCGCCCGCCGTGAGCGCCGCGAGGAGCTCCGCCTTCTTCAGCTTGTCGTATCCCGGAATCTTGAATGCCCGCGCGATCTCGCGCAGCTCCGCAATTCTTTTGGATCTTAGTGTTGCTTCGTCCATACTATTCTCCTTGTTGCCCTTCGGCGGCGTTCCTTTCGGCGCTTTCCCCGGCGGCGTCCGCATCGGAAGCGTCCTCCGGCACGGTCCGCTCCGGTTGCACGGAATATATTTCGCGGATCATTTCTTCTATCTTCTTCGTGTCGGGGTAGATGTATTTCGCGTCCGCCTTGTACGGCAGCATGTAGGTCGAGATGCTTTCCTCGGATGCGCCCATCGCCTTCCGGGCCAGATACAGCATTTTGCTCATGGGCATGTCCGAGGTCACGTTTTCGCGGACAATCGCGGCCAGCTTGAGCAGATCGGCCTGCAGCGCCTGCTTGAAGGCGGCCCTCATAAAGTCCTGCTGCGCGCCGATGCGGCCGATGTCCGCGTTTGCGTAGCCCTTCCTGTAGCGCAGGAATTTCACGGCGTCTTCGCCGTTCAGCGTCTGCAGGCCCGGCTTCAGGTGGATGATAAGCGGCGGCGTGTCCCGTATGTCTTCGTAGTCGAAGCCCGGCGGAATATCCACGGGCACGCCCCCGATTGCGTCCACGATCTTTTCCACGCCGTCGTATTCGATCACGGCGTAGTAGTTGATGGGCATGCCGAGCAGTATCTCGCTCACGGCCCTGGCCGAATTCAGGGGGTCCCGCCGGTAGGCGGCGTTGATCTTGTTCTCGGCGTCGGTGTTGTAGCCGTTCCTGTGGTAATAGGTGTCCCGTGGGATCGAGATGATGTCCGTATGCCGCGCGTCAACGTCGAAGCTGACGAGCATGATCGTGTCGGTCAGGCCCCCGTTCACGCCCAGAAGCATACAGTTCACGCGTTTTTTGTCTTTGAAGGCTTCGTAGAAGGGGCTGTTGCTCGGAATGAAGTAATCCGTGAAGTCCTCTTCCAGTATGACGAGCTCCGTTTCCGCGCCGTCCCCGTCTTTCCCGCCTTCTTCGCCGGCCACGGAGAAGGGACGGAACTCCAAGAGCGCGCCCATCACGGGGATCAGCGCGAGGCTGAGCGCGATGAAGGCCGCAAGGAAGGATATCCAGAAGACCGTCATCTTGCCGTCCGATTTTTTTGCGTCCGTGCCCTTCGGGGCGGACGCCTCGGTTGTATCACCCGCGTCCGAAGCGCGGGCGGATCGTTTGAATTTAAATTTTTCAATCATATTGGATAATGCAAGACTGGGTAAATGCATGGCGGGCAATAAAATACGCACGTCGCGCTGCGGAACGACGGCTTTTTCGATGTCCCCTACTATCGCGAACGGTGTATCGCTCTCTATTCTACACCCGTTTTGCGCAAAAATAAAGGGCGTCGCCGAAATTAAATTATTACTTTTGCGTTACAGGACAATAATTTACAGGGCGGTTTTGAAAAAAATCGTTTGACGCGTTGTTTTGGATGTGATATTATTATAGACTGCCATACGATTCGAACGCCGGAATTTCGAATCGTTGGTTTCGCCTGTTTTGGTTTCGGATTCGTCTGAAAATACATAGTTTTGAGCGAGGAGTGAATCAGTATGCCGGAGTCCGTCAAGATCGGTAAGAAAACGCGCATGAGCTACTCGAAGATCCGCGAAGTCGCCGAGATGCCCAACCTCATCCAAATTCAAACGGAATCGTACAAATGGTTTGTCAAGGAAGGCTTGCGGGAGGTGTTCGAGGACATTTCCCCGATAAAGGACTACGCGGGGAATTTGGCCCTGGAGTTTCTGAACTATTCCCTGAATACGCCAAAGGATCCACCCAAATACGGACAGGAGGAGTGCAAGGAACGCGACGTCACCTACGCCGCGCCCTTGAAGGCAAGGGTGCGCCTCGTGAACCAGGAAACGGGGGAGGTGAAGGAGCAGGAGGTCTTCATGGGGGATTTCCCGCTGATGACGGACAAGGGCACCTTCATATACAACGGCGCGGAACGCGTCGTGGTCACGCAGCTCGTCCGCTCGCCGGGCCCCTATTACGATATGTCGACGGACAAGTCCAACAACCGGCTCTTTTCGACCACGGTGATCCCGAACCGGGGCGCGTGGCTCGAATACGAAACGGACTCGAGCGAGGTGATCAACGTCCGCGTGGACAGGACGCGGAAGCAGCCCGCGACGACGCTGCTTCGCGCGCTGGGCTTTTCCTCGAACAAGGAGATCCTCGATCTCTTGGGGGACGACCCGAGGCTGCAAAGGACCCTGGAGAAGGACCCGTCCGCCAATTACGAGGAGGGGCTGAAGGAGATATACAAGAAGCTGCGCCCCGGCGAGCCGCCCACGGTGGAGGGCGCCAAGGCCCTGCTCGATTCGCTGTTCTTCGATCCGAGGCGCTACGATCTGGCCAAGGTGGGCCGCTACAAGTACAATAAGAAGCTCGGCCTCTCAAACCGCATTGAGAAGATGACGGCCGCGGAGGACATCGTCGATCCGAACACGGGCGAGGTCCTTGTCGAGAAGGGCATGCGGATCGAACGCGCCAAGGCGCTCGAGATCGAGAACGCGGGCGTGAGGCACGCGTTCGTGTACGGCGACGATGATTTTGTCGCCAAGGTGATAGGGAACAACTTCGTTCCCGTTTCGAATTACGTCCGTTTCGACATCGAAGATCTGAAGCTGCCGGACCGGGTGTACTACCCCGTGCTGCGGGAGATACTCGCCGCGTCGAAGAACAAGACCGAGATACGGGAGGCGCTGGTCGCGCGCAAGAGCGAGCTCTCGCCCAAGCATATCATCATAGACGATATCGTGGCCTCCATGAGCTACATACTGAACCTCGCGCACGGCATCGGCGGCACCGACGACATAGACCACCTCGGCAACAGGCGCGTCCGCACCGTGGGCGAGCTGCTGCAGAACCAGTTTCGCATCGGCCTCGCGCGGATGGAGCGCGTTGTCAAGGAGCGGATGACGATACAGGACATCGACGTGACGACGCCGCAGGCCCTGATGAACATCAGGCCGGTGACGGCGGCGATCAAGGAATTCTTCGGAAGCTCGCAGCTTTCCCAGTT
>JAITLA010000097.1 GCA_031278145.1 Eubacteriales Family XIII. Incertae Sedis bacterium | reverse complement strand
ATCACGGAAAGCAGCGCCGTGTTCATGAGCAGGGACGCGCCGTAGCTCAGGGCAATCCCGAACAGACCGCCGATGAAGCCGATGAGCGCCGCCTCGGTGAGGAAGAGCCTGCGTATATCCGGCAGATTCGCGCCGAGCACCTTCATGATCCCGATCTCCTTCGTCCGCTCGTAGATGGACATGATCATGGTGTTCGTGATGCCGAGGGCCGCCACGAGAAGCGACACCGCGCCTATGCCGCCGAGGACGGCCTGTATCATCCGCGCCTGGCCCTGCATCATATCCAGCGCGTCGCTCAGGCTGCTCGTCTGCAGGCCCATGCCGCGTATGGCCTCGCTGACCGCGCGCACATCCTCGATGTCTTCCACGTATGCCATGGCCTGCGGGTAGCCCGCGTCCCGGTCGTACCTCCGCTTTTCGGCCCGCGCCGTGTCCTCGTTGATCTTCTTGACCGTATCGATGTGCATGTACACGTTGTAGGCGGTGTCGTAGTCGTCCGGGTTTGCCAACACGCCCACGCCTCTGAAGCTGTACTCGCTGTATTCCACCTTTTCCCCGTCCTCCGGGACATTCCCGGTGGGCTGCTTGTAGTTCCAATCCGCGCTCGCGCCGATCTTGCCCGCGATCACGTCCACGAGCGGCTCACCCGAAGAGCCGCTGCCCCAGGTCTTCCTCGGATTGTAGAAGCTGAGGGGGATTTGGTTGCCGAACAGTATGCCGTCCTTGTCGCCCTGCTTCAGCAGACCGCCCCGCTCCACCTTGTAATTGAATTTTTCCAGCACCTCCGGCTTGACGCCGATCACGTTGACGCCCGAGGATATGTAATTGTCTATCGCGAGCGAAAGCCAGGCGCTTTCCCGTGGCGACACCGCCACCACCCCGGGGATCCGCTCCATCGCCGCAATCGCCTTGTCGTCGAGCTTGATCCGCTTGGCGGCACCCTGCCGCGCCGGGCCGGGCGCGGCGCTCTCATAGAACTCGCCGTCGCCGGATTGATAGATCGTGACGAGATGCAGATTGCCCCACTCCTCGATTGTGGCGCGAAAGCCCTCCTGCAGACCGAAGCCTATGGACAGCATCACGATAATCGCGCAGATGCCTATGACGACGCCTATGATCGCCAGCACCGTCCGCGTCTTCCTGCGCAGCAGATTGCGGACGCTCAGGCCGAACACATCAAAGCCGTTCATCGTCTATGTCCGTTTCGAGATGCAGCCTTCTGCGCTTCAGCGCACGCTTCAAAAACAGCAGGGCCGCGATAAGGATTGCGGCCGCGGCCGCGCCGATGTAGAACGGTGTTTTGCTCCGCGGCGCCTCCACGGACAGGTCCGGAACGAAGGCTTCATCCTCCGAGGGAGGCAGGACCGTATAGGAGAAGTCCTTCTCCAGCGTCCGCTTCTCGCCCGAGGGATCGTCGTAGGTGAATACGATCTTGCCGGAAAGCGGCCCCGCCTCTCGCGGCACGAAGCCGAAGCTGTATCTGTCGTTCGCGCCGCTCGCCATGTTGCCCGCGTAGTAGCTCGTGGACTCGGCGGCGTCGAAATTGCCCTCGGCGACAACGCGCAGGTTGCGCAGCTGCGTCTTGCCCGTGTTGTAAAATCGGACGTCGAGGCCCGCCTGCACGCCGGCGTAGAGCTCCGGCGGCGCGATGATATCATCCACGGTCAGGGACGTATTCTGCACCACGGGTACGGAGATCGTGTCCGCGGCTTGAAACATGGCGCCATCGAGGTCCTCATAGGTCATCGTGACGTTCAGGGCCGTCGTCATCTGCTCCGCGTTCGGGTTTGCCGCCATCGTGAGGCTCTTTGAAACGCGCTCCCGCGGCTCCATCCGCTCGATGAAGAAGGAATTGCTGCTCCCCACGGGCACGAAGGTGCCCGATTCGGCGCTCAGGCTGACCTTTATGTTCAAGACCTCCTCGGAGCTGGTGTTGTACAGGTCCAGCGAAAGGTTGAAGCGCTCGCCCGCCTTCACGAAATCCCTGCCCAAGCTGTAGTTGTCCACGATGATCTGCGGATTCTTGACCGCGCCCGCCGCCTTTTCCTTGTTCAGGAATATGCCGGCGTACTGCGAGGCCGTTACGGCGCCCTCGCCCGTCCCGACGGTCGCCGTGATGCGAATGGAATAGCTCTTCCGCACCGCCTTCTCCTTGTCGCTGAAGAAGGTCACCTCGTAGCTCTTGAACTCGCCCGGCTTCAGCGCGGGCTCGATGAACACATTCTTGGTTTTGTTTGCGATGCCTTCATCGGGCACAAGCTCTATCTTCACGTCCTCCACGTCGCTCTCGCCCTTGTTTCCGACGCTGAAGCGCATGACGAACTCGGCCCCGGCGTCCGCGGCCTCCGGCAGGCTGATATCGCCGATTTCAATATCCTTGCTTTCGGTTTTTTTCTCGCCGCCCGTCACCTGTATGTATACGGCGCGATCAAAGGAGGCGCCCGCGCCCCGGCCGCGACCGCTCATTTGCACGTTGACGGCGTAGATCTTGTTCTCCGCCCTCTTGTCCACATACACGGGGAAGCGCACCGTCTTCGATTCGCCCACGCCCATGTAGCCCACGTACCGCACGGCGACGCTGTTCTCCAGCGACATGACGTCCGGCAGCGCGAGCGTCACCTGCACATCCTGCAGCATGATGTTGCCCCTGTTCGTTACCGTAACGGAAAAGTCGTTGGTTTCGCCCGCTTTCAGCGCATCGCCGCCCTCCGTCTTATACGCCATGTCGAGGATCGGGACATCGAAATCCGTCATCGAGGACGGCACGATGTTGCGGCTGACGTTGATCACGACGCTCCCCTTTGCCAACTCCGTCTTGGACGCGCCACCGTGATAAAACGTCACCCAAAGGGTGTGACTGCCGTAGCTCGCGTTCTCGTCGATATCGACGCTGAACACGTACTCCTCCATCTGCTTCGCCCCTATCGTTTCGTTTCCTATGAGGTTGCCCGCGGTCGAAAATCCACTCTTTTTTTCGATTTCCGCCGTTATTCCCGAAAACGACTTCTCGCCGAAGCTGTTGTCGAGGATCATGACAAAATCCACGTCACCATCCCCCTGCACCGCGTTGACAACGCTGATTTCCGGTCGCACCGACACGTTTGCTTCGCCCGCGAACGCGGGCACGACACCGGCAATCCAAAGACCGGGCAGCAAGGCCGCGATCCCAATCGCCACAATTCTCTTTTTCACAGTTTCCCCCTTTGCAACAAACCAAAAACCGCGCGCACCGCGCGGCCCATACGATTATACCACAAAAATCGGATAAGAACATTGCGAATTCGGAATATTTTAAATTCCGCAACGCGCCCCGGGCTTACTCGGATTCCATGCAAAGGCCGGCTACACACGGGGACGGTTCTTTTGTGTGTTGGGCAAGTTTGGCACTGTGGCCCGTGCCGGTAAATCGCGCAATTTCAATTTTGGCTCCGTCCAAAATTGAAGCGCCAAAGGCGCACTTCAATTGTTGAACGGATGTTTTGAGGGGACAAGGGCTT
>JAITLA010000021.1 GCA_031278145.1 Eubacteriales Family XIII. Incertae Sedis bacterium | reverse complement strand
TCCGCGCCGCAAGGGACGCCGGCGCGGAGTTGATCGGCGAGATCGAGCTGGCCTACAGGCTGGGCGGCGGGCGCTATATCGCCGTGACCGGCACGAACGGAAAGACCACGACCGCGACGCTCATAGCCGAGATCTGCAAGGCCGCCGGCAGGCGGACGGAGCTCGTTGGCAACATGGGGCTGCCGGCGACGGAGCGTGCACACGCGTCCGCGGACGCGGAAACCCTCACGGTGGCGGAGCTTTCGAGCTTTCAGCTCGAAACGATACGCGATTTCCGCCCGGAGGTTTCCGTGCTTTTGAACATCACGCCCGACCATCTGGATCGGCACAAGAGCATGGAGAATTACGCGGCCGCCAAGGCGCGCGTCTATATGAATCAGACCGAGAGCGACTGCTTCGTCGTGAATCGCGACGACGCGGCGGCCTTTGCGACGGCGGCGCGCTGCGCGGCCAAGCTCGTCCCGTTCAGCCGGCTGCAAAGCCGGGACATGGGCGCCTTCGTCGAGGACGGCCGGATCTGCGTGCGCGACGCCGCCGGGGAGCGCTTTGCGCTCTGCGGGACGGACGAGCTCAAGATACCGGGCGCGCACAATCTGGAGAACGCGCTGGCGGCCGCCGCCGCGACGCTGTTCGCGGGCATCCCCGCCGCGGACATCGCCCGCGCCCTGCGCGCCTTCACGGGCGTGGCGCACAGGCTGGAGCTCGTGGACACGATAGGCGGCGTCCGCTTCGTCAACGATTCGAAGGGAACGAATCCCGCCTCCTCCGTGAAAGCCGTGGAGGCCACGGCGCCCGGCATACTGCTCATCGCGGGCGGCTACGACAAGCACGCGGATTTCGACGCCCTGGTCGCGTCCTTCGGCGGCAAGGTCGGAAAGCTCCTGCTCATGGGCGCGACGGCCGAGAAGATCGCGGCCGCCGCCGCCGCGCGCGGCTTTCGCGACATCGTCTTCTGCGCGGACATGGAGGCCTGCGTGGAAGCGGGCTTTCGCGCGGCGCGGCCCGGGGACACGGTCCTGCTGTCCCCCGCCTGCGCCAGCTGGGACATGTACGGCTGCTTCGAGGAACGCGGCGAGCACTTCAAGCGATGCGTGAGAGGGATCGGTGGCAAGCATGCCTGAGAAGAGCAAGCCGACAAATCCGGGGGATTTCCTGTTCGCCATACTCGTCCTCGGCCTTGTGATATTCGGCATCGTCATGGTGTTCAGCGCCGGCAGCTACGTGTCCATGGTGGAATACGGAGATTCCTTCTATTATTTGAAGCGCGTCTGCCTGTGGGCCGGCGCGGGCCTCGTTGCGATGATCGCCGCGCTGCTCGTCCCGTATCGCTTCTATTTTTGGCCCGCGCCCTTTGTCATGATCGGCAGCCTCTGCCTGCTCGGCCTGCTCTTCACGCCTCTCGCCGTGATACGAAACGACGCGGCCCGCTGGCTCGGCGTGGGCGAGATCACCGTCATGCCGGGCGAGATCGCGAAGGCGGCCGTCATCCTGTTCGTCGCGTGGTATCTCGGCGCGAAGCCCGACCGCATACGGAGCTTTCCGCGCGGGCCGCTCTTCCTGCTGGGCGTGGGCGGAATCTGTTTTTGGATGATCTGCAAGCAGCCCAACCTGTCGACCGCACTGATCGTTTTCGGCCTCGTCGCCGCGATGATCTTCATCGCGGGTGTCAAATGGCGGCATTTGGCCGTTCTGGCCGCGGGCGGCGCCGCCTCGGCCTATATTTTCCTGCAAAATCTGGACCCGGACGGCTACCATATGAAACGCCTCACCGCCTTCACGGATCCCTTCGCGGATCCGCAGGACGCGGGCTGGCAGGCCATACAGTCCCTGCTGGCCTTCGGCGCGGGCGGCGTGTTCGGAAGCGGCCTCGGAAAGAGCATACAGAAGGCCATGTACCTGCCCGAGGGGCACAACGACTTCATACTGGCCGTAATCGGCGAGGAATGGGGCCTGATCGGCTGCCTCGTCCTGCTGACGGCCTACCTGCTGCTGATCTTCCGAGGGGCGCGCATCGCGATCCACGCGCCGGATCGCTTCTCCATGCTGCTGGCGGCGGGCGTCACGATCCTGTTTGCGATGCAGGTGATCGTGAACGTGGCGGTTGTGACCTCCATCGTGCCGAACACGGGCGTGGCGCTGCCCTTCGTGAGCTATGGCGGCAACGCCCTGCTGATCTACATGTTCCTCGCGGGCGTCGTGCTGAACATATCGCGCTACGCAAAGGAGGCGAGGGACGCATGAGGGTCGTCATGGCCGGCGGCGGCACGGGGGGCCACATCTATCCCGCCTTAGCCATCGCGGACAAGATCAAGCGGCGGCGCCCGGACAGCGAGATCCTGTTCATAGGCGCGCGGCGCGGCATGGAAAAGGACATCGTGCCGGCGCACGGCTACGCGCTGCGCCTTATCGACGCGCGGGGCTTCGACCGCAGGCGGCTTCTCAAGAACGCGGGCGCGGTGCTCGCCCTCCTGCGGGCCCTTCTCGAAACGCGGCGGATCCTGCGGGACTTCGCGCCCGATCTCGTGATCGGGACGGGCGGCTACGTTTCGGGTCCCGTGCTCCGCGAGGCGGGCCGGGCCGGCATACCCGCCTACATCCACGAGCAGAACGCCTTTCCCGGCATGGCCAACAGGCTGGCCGAGCGCTACGCCAAAGAGGTCTTCGTCGCCTTCGAGGAAGCCGGGCGTTACTTCAGGAACAAGGACAAGGTCGTGCTGACGGGCAATCCCCTGCGGCGCGAATTCGCGGTACGCGGCCTCGTCGATTACAGGGAAAGGCTCGGCATAGAGGCGCACGCGTTCGCGCTCCTCGTCTTTGGGGGCAGCCTCGGCGCGCGCGCCCTGAACGAAGCCCTGTTCGCCATACTGGAAGAGCTTCGCGCCGAGAGCGATCTGCGGCTCTTCTTCATATCGGGCGACCGGCATTACGAGGCGGCGCGCGCGGCCTTCGCGGCCCGGGGCATCCCCGAGGGGGAACGCTTCCGCGTCCTGCCCTACACGGACGAGATGCATGCCTACATGTGCGCGGCCGATCTCGTGATCTGCCGCAGCGGGGCGCTCACCGTGTCCGAGCTCACGGCCTGCGGGCGCGCCTCCGTGCTGATTCCCTCGCCGAACGTCGTGGGCGATCATCAGTTTTTCAACGCCAAATCCGTGGCGGACCGAGGGGGCGCGCTGCTGATCCGCGAGGCGGATCTCAGCCCCGCGCGCCTGCTCGACGCCGTGCTGCGCCTGAAGAACGACAAGGCCCTGCTGAACAGAATGAGCGCGGCGAGTGAAAGCCTCGGGCGCCTCGACGCGGCGGACGTCATCTACGAACGGATCGCGGCGCGGGCGGAGGGATCGAGATAAGCAAAAGCAATGGAAGAGAATGAAGTAAAAGAAATCGTACCCGAAAAGAAGAAGAAAAAGCGGAGGAAGAAGCGCTACCTGCTCAAGCTCTGCGTCGCCGCGCTCGCGATCCTCGGCGCCCGAGAGTTTTTGAACTCGTCGATCTTCGACATACAGCGGATCACGGTCGAAAACAACGCCTACCACACCTCGGAGCAGATCATCGCCATGGCCGGCGTCGCCGCGGGCGAAAACATCTTCCGCGTTTCGATGCGCGAGGTCAGAAACAGGCTCCTGGCCGACCCCTACATCCTGTCGGTCAAGATGAAGCGCGCGCTGCCCGGCAACCTCGTGCTGCGCGTCGCGGAGCGGAAGGAAGCGGCCTTCGTGTCCGACCGCGGGGACTGCATCGTCATCGACGAGAACGGGCTGGTGCTGCGCAGGACGAAAACGGCGCCCCTGCTCACGGAACTCGGCAATCTGAATGTCGTCGAGGGCGAGGCGGGGCGTCCGCTTCTCGCGGAGGAAAACGCCGCGTTCACCGATACGCTGAATTTATTGAAAAAAGTAAAAAATGCAGAATTGTACTTTAAAAAAGTCGACATTTCTAATATAATAATCAGAGCGTATATATTCGATCACCTGATCTGCGAGGGAACGCCCGCGCACCTGTCCGAAAATCTGGATGCGCTGCGGCAGAGATTGCTCGATCTCAAGGCGCAGGGCATCGAAAGAGGCACTTTTAAGGTGGGCGGGGATCGCTATATCGCGTGGCAGCCGGCTTCCGAGTGAGGCGCGGCCCGTCCGGGCGCACGGCGGTGCCGTGGAGGAAATGCTTTGATGAATAAATACGGAGGTATGTTCGTGGTCGGCGTCTTGGCCGTCTGTGTGGGGTTTGCCATATCCATGCAGATCTCGCTGGGGCAGAATCCCGACCAGGGCGGCCTGGTGCCCATCGGGAAGGTTACGCCCTATCAGGCGGAGCTCGAGAAACTGCAGCTCGAAAAGGACGGCGCCATAGAGGAGCTGCGCGTGATCGAGGAACGCTTGGCCCGCATCGAGAAGGAGAACGCCGAGGACGACACGCTGGTCGCCGGCCTCGTCGCCGATCTCGACCGCTACAAGATGGCCGCGGGCGTTCTGGACGTCAAGGGGCCGGGCCTGATCCTCACCATAGAGGATCCCCCTCCGATAGAGGGTGCGGAGGCCGACGTCTACGGCGATATCATGACGCATTTCGATTTGATGCTGAGCCTTGTGAACCGGCTGAAGGAGGCCGGCGCCGAGGCCATCTCCATCAACGGCAACAGGCTGGTCAACCTCACCGAGATGGTGCTGGCGGGAGAGAACGTGAACATCAACTCCAACCCCACGGCCTCGCCTTACACCCTGCTGGTCATAGGCGATCCCGATACGATGGAGTCCGCCATAACGATCAAATTCGGCATCGTGAGCACGATGCGGGATATGTACAATCTGCGGGTTTCGATAGAAAAATCACAGGAGATCACGGTGGCCCGCTACAACGGCAGCGTTACGAATTTTCGCTACGCCCAGCCCGTGACGGAGGCCGACGCCTCATAGAGGCGGGACCCGCGGGCGCGGGCGAAAGGATGCGGCGATGCGCGTCAGAACGATTGCGTTTTTCGCAATCAGCATATGCATAGGCTTCTCGATCATCGCGCAGGCGAAGAGCACGGACGGCATGAACCTGTTCGTGTCGCGCAAGACGCTTTCCGACCTCACGATTTCGATTGCGAACGAGCGGGCGGAGATCGACAACATCCACAAGCGGACGGAGGAAGCGGAGCGGAAGCTCGGCGAGTACGAGCGGATCACGGCCGACGCGGACGCGGATCTGCAGGAAAGCCTGCTTTCGGAGCTGGCCGTGTACAGGGCCTTGACCGCCGCCACGGCGGTTCACGGACCCGGCGTGCGCGTCGTTCTCGACGATTCCGCCGACGATATCCCGCCCTGGGCGGACACGAATGCCTTCATCGTGCATGACACGGATCTCCTGCGGATCATCAGCGATCTGAGCAAGGGCGGCGCGGAGGCAATCGCGATCAACGGCCAGAGGATATACAGCGATTCCACGATCTATTGCAACGGCTATACCGTGCGCATCAACGACGTGCCGGAAGCCAGACCCTTCGTCATCGAGGCCATAGGCGATCCCGCCAGGCTGTCGGCGACCATGATAGGCCCGAACAGCTACGGCGTGCTGCTCAGGGAGTATTACGGCTTGGTGTTTCGCGTGCAGGTGGAGCCGGACGTAAGCCTGCCCGCGCGGCCGGGGAGGGGCGTGAGCTTTCGTTACGCGCAGCGCGCGGATCGGGAGGGCATTTGAATGACGGCGCGCGCGCCGCAATGGGAGCAACTATGATCATAGCCATATTTTTGGGCCTTGCGATAGGCGTTGCGTTCGGCTTCATATTCAACTTCTCGTTTCCGACGGAATACGCCTTCTACATCACGATGGCGCTCTTGGCGGCCCTCGATTCGCTCCTGGGCGCGGCCAGAAGCCATTTGGAGAGCAAGTACAACAACCTGATATTCATAAGCGGCTTCGTCGTGAACGCCGTGCTCGCGGGCGCGCTGACCTATCTGGGCGATCTGCTCGGCGTGCCGCTCTACTACGCGGCCATTCTCGTGTTCGGCGGCAGGCTGTTCAACAATTTGGCCGTCATACGGCGCATCATCATAGACCGGTACATCCGAAAAAAATCTTACGGCTCAAAGGAATAAAATAGTGCAAACACAGGCCGCGCGTGATATAATACAGTGATATATCGATATTCCGCACAGTCGGATGCATTCGCAATCGGGCCGGATGGGAGGACGCTTGGACATGCTGCAATTTGAACGAAATGAAGGAATTACAGCGCAAATAAGAGTGGTGGGGATCGGCGGCGGTGGCGGCAACGCCATCAACAGGATGATAGAAGCCGGCATACAGGGCGTCAGCTTCCTTGCCGTGAATACCGACAAGCAGGCGCTTGCGCACTCCAAATCCGAAAACAAGCTGCAGATCGGCGAGAAGCTCACGAAATGCTTGGGCGCCGGCGGAAATCCCGAGATCGGACAGAAGGCGGCGGAGGAAAACCTCGAGGACATCACGCGTTTCCTGTCCGGGGCCGACATGGTGTTCATCACCTGCGGCATGGGGGGCGGCACGGGCAC
>JAITLA010000259.1 GCA_031278145.1 Eubacteriales Family XIII. Incertae Sedis bacterium | reverse complement strand
ATCACGGCGCTGCCGGACGGCTACGACACGCTTGTCGGCGAGGGCGGCTCGTCCCTTTCGGGCGGCGAACGCCAGCGCATCGCCATAGCCCGCGCCATTCTCAAAAACGCGCCCATCGTGATCCTGGACGAGGCCACGGCAAGCGTAGACCCCGAAAACGAACACCTGATTCAGCGGGCAATCGGCGCGCTGACCCACGGCAAGACCCTGCTCGTCATCGCCCACCGCCTTGCCACGATTGAAAACGCGGATCAGATTCTGGTGATGGACGACGGACGGATTGTGCAACGGGGCACGCACGGGGAACTCGTCGCGCGGGAAGGGCTGTACAGGCGTTTCGTCGACATACGGGAACGCGCCGAGGGCTGGCGCATCGCGTGATGTTCGATACAAATCCACGGCCTTTCGGCGGGGAGCGGCGGCTGTTCATTTCCCTTCGAGCAGCGCTTCCACCTTCTCGGCTTGGTGGCGAATGATTTCCTTGCTCTCGTAAACCTGCCCGCAGCCCGGGCAGGCAAAGGACACGGCATGGTAATTTTGATTCGCGTATCGGAACAGAACCTTGCGCGGCTCCAAGAGGACGTCGCATTTGCAGCACAGCAGCCTTTTGCTTCGCAGGGGTTCCAACAGGGGGCCGAGCCGCGCGGCGGGATCGACGACGGGCAGGGAAAGGCCGGTGATCCGCGTCCTGTTGAAATAGTAATCCAAGAGCTCCGCGTCGGCGCCCCGGGTTTTGTAACGCACCCAAAGCGTGATGGCGCCGCTCTCCCCATAGCCCGTATAGTCGCCCGCCGCCGCGTCGAACACCTTCGCGCGCGTGTCCTCGCAATGCTTGACCGCGTCGGCGGCCTCAGCCGCCGTGATGCGGTCCTTCGATAGGGCGAGCTCGATGTCCGGAGGAATCTTAAGCATGATCCAAAACCCGCGCGCCCGCGCCTACGTATCGCGGTCCGACGCGTGCGCCCGCTTCAAGTTGCCGATCTTCTTGCCGCGCGCCCGCAATATGCCTTCAATGTCTTCGAGCGGGATGTCCCGCTGCGCCATCAGGACGAGCAGGTGGTAGAGCAGGTCGCAGATCTCGTTTTCGAGCTCGGCGCGCGCCTGCGCGGGATCGCGCGTTGTCCGTTCGCGGGCTTCGGCTGCGGTGCGCGCGGGATCCACGGCGCATTCGCCCGCTTCGCGGGGCGCTTCCCATCGCGCGCGCGCGGCCTCGGCGGCCTCGGCCGCCGCGAGATTCTTGGCCGCTATGATCGTTTCGGCGCATTCCTCGCCGCATTTTTTCAATATTTTGTCGAGGCCCTCCCGAAACAGGTAGCAGGTGTAGGAGCCCTCCTCCGGCGTCCGCTTGCGCGACAGCACGACCGCGTACAGCTCCCGCAACACATCATTCATGTAAATCCTCTCCATACAGCAATCCGGTCCGGTAAAAACAGGTATGATTTCCCGTATGACAAGCCACGCCCGTCTGCTCCACGACAATGAGCAGCGCATCGTCGTCGCAGTCGGGCGTCACGGACACGACGCGCTGGAAATGCCCGGAGCTTTCGCCCTTGTTCCAAAGCGCGCCGCGCGAACGGCTGTAGAACCACGTGAAGCCCGTTTCCAGCGTCTTTGCGAGGCTTTCCTCGTTCATGTAGGCGAGCATCAACACCTCCCCCGTGCCGCGTTGCTGCACGACGGCCGGTATCAGCTCCGATTTTTTGAAATATCCCGCGAGGTCCGGGCGCGCGCCCTCATGTGTTTTCATTGCGATCCCCCTCTGCTCGTCCGCTCCCCTTTCGCCATCGATGCCGGCGCGCCGCCGCGCGAAGCCTACGGCAGCCTGACCGGGATGCCGGCCCGCGCCAATTCGCTCTTCACATCCGCGACGGAGAGCTCGCCGTAATGGAATATCGAGGCGGCCAGCGCCGCGTCGGCGTCCGTTTCGTTAAAGAGCTCCGTGAAATCGGCGATGCGCCCGCCGCCGCCCGACGCGATGACGGGAATGCGCACGACGGCGCAGATCGCGTTCAGCATTTCCGTATCGAAGCCGCTTTTCGTCCCGTCCGTATCCATGGATGTCAGGAGTATCTCGCACGCGCCGCGCCTTTCGACCTCCCGCGCCCATTCCGCGGCGTCGATCCCCGTGTCGATCCGGCCGCCGTGCACATAGACCTTGTAGCGGCCCGCGCCCGCGCCTTTCGCGTCTATCGCCGCGACGACGCACTGGCTGCCGAAGTGCGCGGCCGCCTCGGAGATCAGATCCGGATTCTTGATCGCGGCGGAATTGACCGAAACCTTATCCGCCCCCGCGCGCAGCAGGGTGCGGAAGTCTTCGACGCTCCGGATGCCGCCGCCCACCGTCAGCGGGACAAAGACGTGCCGCGCGGTCCTTCGCACCACATCCGCCATCGTGCCGCGTCCCTCGTGGGTGGCCGTTATGTCGAGGAACACGATCTCGTCCGCGCCCTGCCGGTCGTAGGCCGCCGCGCATTCCACGGGATCGCCCACCTCCTTGATATCGACAAAGTTGATTCCCTTGACGACCTTGCCGTTGCGCACGTCGAGGCAGGGTATGATTCGTTTTGCGAGCATCCTCCGTCCTTCCTTTCGGCCGCGGCGCGGCTCACGCGCTTACCGCCGCCTCCGCTATCGCCTCGCGCAGCGTCAGCCTTCCCTTGTACAGGGCCTTGCCGAGGATGGCGCCGTACAGCCCCATTCGCGCGAGCCGCCGCACATCCTCCGCGTCCGTGATGCCGCCGCTGGCGATGATATCACAGGAAACGGCGTCCCGCAGAGCCTTGAGCTGCTCGAAATTCGGGCCCGAGAGCGCGCCGTCCTTCGAGATGTCGGTGAATATGATCGTGCGGACCCCCATATCCTCCATCCGTTTTGCCAGCGTGATGTAGTCCGTTCCGCCGTCCGTGCGCCAGCCCGCGGTGCGCACGCGCCCGTTCATGGCGTCGATGCCCGCCGCGATGCGCTCCCCGTGCCTTCGGACGGCGGCGCGCATGAAGTCCGGATCGTGCAGGGCGGCCGAACCGAGGATCACGCGGCTTATGCCGCGCGTCAGATAATACTCGACGGAGGCCATGTCCCGGATGCCGCCCCCGAATTCGACCGCGAGGCCGCTTTCGCGCGCGACCTGCGTGATCGGCGTCGCGTTGACGCGCCGGCCCAGGGCGGCGCCGTCCAGATCCACCATGTGAATCCACTGTGCGCCCGCGGCGCGAAACCCGCGCGCCGTTTCGAGCGCGTTGTCCGCGACCTGCTCCACCGTGTCGAAATCACCGCGCGTCAGGCGCACGCATTTGCCGTCCTTGATGTCGATTGCGGGAAAAATTATCATTCTCTTACTCTTACTCCAATTCGCAAAAGCTCCGCAGGATCCGCAGCCCCACCGCGCCGCTCTTCTCCGGGTGGAACTGACAGCCGAACACATTGCCGTGAAAGACGAGGCCCGGTATCAAATCGCCGTATTCGGTGTAGAGTGCGATGTGGCGCTTGTCCGTGACGGCCTTGTAGGAGTGGACGAAATACAGCCGGTCGCCCTCCTCGATGCCGCGGGAGAGCGGGCAGGCGGCCTCATGCTTCACGTCGCTCCAGCCTATGTGCGGTATCTTCAGGCCCGGCGCCTCTATCGCGTCCACGCGCCCGGCGATCAGGCCGAGGCCGCGCGTTCGCTCGAATTCAAAGCCCCAATCGAACAGCAGCTGCATACCGAGGCAGATGCCGAGCAGGGGTTTGCGCGCCGCCTCGCGCGCAATCACGTCCGCAAGTCCCGCCGCTTCAAGCTTCCGCATCGCGTCCGGAAAAGCGCCGACGCCCGGCAGTATCAGCTTGTCCGCCCGCGAAAGCGCCGCGCGCTCCGCCGTGATCGCGCTGTCAAAGCCGAGGAAATCCAGCGCGTTTTTCACGCTGAACAGGTTGCCCGCGCCGTAATCGATTATCGCTATCATCACAGACTGCCCTTCGTCGAAAGCGCATCGCCGCCCGTGCGTCGCACGGCTTCCTTCACGGCATGCGCGAAGGCCTTGAAGGCCGCCTCGCATTTGTGGTGATCGTTCTCGCCGTAATATATATTGATGTGCAGCGTCACCTGCGCGTTGGAAGCGAAGGCCCTGAAAAACTCCTTTACGAGCTGCGTGTCCAGGTCCCCTATCGCCGGGCTCCCGAAGGCGCCGTTGAACACCGATACGCCGCGGCCGCAGACATCGACGGAGCAGGCGGCCAGCGCCTCGTCCATGGGCGCGGTGAAATTCCCGTATCGGGCGATCCCCTCCCGCGCCACGGCGCGCGCGAAGGCCAAGCCGAGCGCGATGCCGACGTCCTCAACCGTGTGATGCCCGTCCACGTGCAGATCGCCCTTGCATTCGATCTCGACGCCAAAGCCGCCGTGTACGGCAAAAGCCGTCAACATGTGATCGAAGAAACCGATTCCTGTTGAAACGACGGGCTTTTCACCGCCGTCCGGCGAGAAGCGCACGCGGATGTCCGTTTCTGCGGTGCTTCGTTTGATTTCGCTGCTTCTCATACTTCCCCGCTTTCTCCTCTGCGCGCGGCGACGGTGTCCCCCCGCGCGCCGGGAGGTCACTGACAAAGTACACACGGGGACGGTTCTTTTGTGTATTGGGCAGGTTTGGCACTGTGGCCCGTGCCGGTAAATCGCGCAATTCCAACATTGTATGTGTTACACAAATGA
>JAITLA010000217.1 GCA_031278145.1 Eubacteriales Family XIII. Incertae Sedis bacterium | reverse complement strand
TACAGGACGAGCAGTCTGGATGGTCATGTGGAGGATGTGAAGGCCTTTTTCAGGGGGCTGCAGGCGCGATCCGGCGAGCTGATAGGCAATCGCCACAAAGACGCCGTGCTTATACTGGCTGAGCGTACGAAGACCCTTCTGCGGGAGATCATAATGGCCGGCGAGCTCAGCGAATCGGAACTGTGCGAGGAGGAGGACAAGCTCAACGCGCAACTGGAGCGGCTTGAGGAGAAAACGCGCAGGGCGACGGAGGATTTCGAGCGGCAGACGAAAAGCAGCGTCGAGGAGATCAAGGCGGACGTTTCGGCGGCGCTCGAAGGGCAGACGGGCGCGCTGGCATCCATGGTTTTGAGTGGCGGAGACGCTTCCGAGCATATGCGCGCGACGGTCCGCGCAGTCCTGGCGGAGAGCGTGAAGAAGCGTTACACCTGCAAAATGGAAAAATATCTCGACCGCATTGATGCGGAGATCAAGCTGAGTCCCGTATTCGCGGGCGCGGGAAGCGCCCGCGAAGCCGACGGCTCGTTTGCGGACCTTGCGACGGGCGCCTTGGGTGGCGGTCTTGTCGGCGGTCTGGCCGCGGCGGGCGCGGGCTTGGCGGCCCCGGCGCTGGGACTCGCGCTCCCCGCCTTTGCCGCGCTCCCCGCCCTCACCATAGGCGCCGTTGCGATCCCCGTGATCGGGGTGGCCTTGGCGGGCATCGGCGCTGTGATCGGCGGCCTCATGGGCATGGGCAACAAGGGGGAAAGCAAGGAGGGGGAAGTCCGCCGCCAACTGCGTTCGCAGGTATTCCCCGGGATACTGCGGCAGGTCGGCGAAAACGTGGAAGCCGCGCTTATGGAAAACACGGAGAAATTGGGAAACGCCGTCGAGGATCAGATCGCGGCGCAGCGTGAAGCCCTGACAAAGGCGCTCGCCGAAACAAGAGCCCTGCAGAAGAAGGAGAGCGAAGAAAAAGAGACGCTGTTGCGGAAGGCCGAGGCGGATCTGACGCGCGTGGATGCGCTGTGTACGCAGCTGTGCGCGCGGCTGCGGGAGGGGGCGTCTCATGCCGGATGAAGCCGAACGCTACGAGGCGCTGCTGCGCGATTTCAACCTGCTCGGCCGGATCGTCAAGGCGTCGAAGGCACCCGCGCTCGCGGCGGATCTGAGCCGCGTGGACGCCATCGTGAACGAGCGCATCCCGGAGGACTTGAAGAAAAACGCGCCGCCGGACTACTACGAGATATACCTGGATTTCAAGGCGGAATACGAACTGTTCCACGATTTCATCCTCTTCGATCGGCTCATAGGCAAGAGCGTGGTCGCGCTGGGCGGCGGGTTTTCGAGCGGGAAGTCCCGCTTCCTGAACACGCTGGACGGCGAGAGTGCCCTGCCTGTGGATATCGACCCCTCCACCTCCGTGCCGACCTTCATCGTGAACGGCGAGGCGCACCGCGCTTTCGGGATCAACATCTTTGACGCGCGGGTCGAGATCGAGCTGCATGAAATTCCCAAGATCGGCCACGGTTTCGGGGCCGCCGCGGACGAGGACGGACGAACGCGCGCGGAAAACGTAACGCTCGGACACGTGCTGGAGCGCATCTTCCTCGTTTCACCCAAGCAACGCCACAGAAACCTCGCCTTCCTCGACACGCCGGGCTACTCCAAGCCGGATACGGAGGGCTACTCGGCCAAGACGGACGAGCAGATCGCGCGGAAGCAGCTGAACTCCGCCAACTACATGCTCTGGTTCGTGCAGGCGGACGCGGGAACGATCCTCGAGGAGGATGTCAAATTCATCAAGGGCCTGCGCGAGGATATCCCCAAGCTCATCATCGTGAACAAGGCCGACAAGAAGCCGGAGGGCGAGCTGCGGGACATCGTCGCGAAGATCGAGGAAACCCTGTCCCTGCAAGGCGTCCGCTACGAGGATGTACTGTGCTTCTCCTGCGTGAATTCGGACGCTTACGACGCCGAGAGGATCCGTGAGAAGATCGAGGCGTGGAACGACGGCGGATACCGGCCGCACTTCGCGCGAAACTTCGAGGTGCTCTTCTCGCGCTGCCGCGCGTATTACGAGGAGGAGATCGAAGCGGAACGGCGGCGCTTGGACCGCCTGAACACCTCGATTCTGAAGCTCGAATCGGAGGATGCCGACGTTCGGGAACAGTTGGACCTGCTCGCGAAGGAGATCACGCGGAATCTCAGGGAATTGATCGCCGTCCGCGAGGACCTGACGGAGTTGAAGGATGCGTTCTTCTCCGAAATGAAGCGCATCGGCGATCAAGTGGGCATCCCCATGCCCATGCCCTCCGCAATCGATATGATAGACGACGCGCCCGACGCGATGCGCGTCGTGCTGGACCACAAGAAGGCGAAGGGCATCAAGCCGGGCCGTTACGCGGCGGGCTTGTTGCGGGACGTGTTCTCGGACGCCAAGCCCGCGATTGGCCTGCTGCCGGGCGGAGGTCGCTACGCGGAAGCGCTCGCGGATCGAATCCGGCAAAACTGCCGCCCGGTGGCGGCGGATGTGCGTGTAAACGATGTATGCAAGCGTGCGGAGGCATTCGCGGATGCGATCCGACGGAATTGCCGCCCAGCGGCGGAGGATGTGCGTGTAAACGATGTATGCAAGCGTGCGGAGGCATTCGCGGATGCGATCCGACGGAATTGCCGCCCGGCGGCGGAGGATGTTCATGTAAACGATATCTGTGGGCGAGCGAAATATATCGCGCGCTGATCATTGCGCTTTGCGCGCTGAAGGAGGAAAGGAAATGACGGAGAAAAACGCGGAAACGGGCGGACAGGCGATGACGAACAGGCTGCGCGCGCATATCGCGGACACGCGGCCGGAGCGGCATCCCTTTGAAGGACACCCGCTGGCCGGCGAGGAGGACTATCGCCGGAATCTCTACCTGCGCGCGCTGTGCATGGCGTTGCGCTACGAAAACGAGGTTTCGGAAGAGCAAAGCCTGTTTTTGCAGCGTCTTGTCACGGGCGCGAAGGCGGAGCTCACGGCGGCGGATTACATGCGGCAGTCCCTCGACGTGACGGTCGAGGACTATGGCGAGTTCGTGGCGCAGATCGCGCGGGACCGCCTGAAATACGCCTTTACGGTGGATCTGATCTGCGCGTGCAACATCAAGCCCTGTGCGGACGAGCAGACGGCTTTCGTCGCGGAGATCATAGAAAGCCTCGGCGTCACGCAGGAAGAATTGGAATATCTGTCGTGGCTCGCGCGCTGTATCTTGGAAAACAATACGCTTTCGCTTTCTCAAGCGCGCGTATGGCCGGAACAGATCGACGGAAGCCTGTTCTCTTATTACAGTAAAAACTTGGCACCGCCACTTCACGGTAATGTTATTAAGCCTGTGGCCAAACCCGCAACAAAGTCTGTGGCCAAACCCGCAACAAAATCCGCGGCCAAACCCGCAACAAAGTCCGTGGCCAAACCCGCAACAAAGTCTGCGGCCAAACCTGCAACCGGGTGGTCTTTTAAGAAACGATAAGGAGGAACCCCCATGTCTGTCTTTCAAGCCGACACAGAAGAAAAACGGAAATTCGATCATTTCACAAGCGGCTTGGCCGCGCTTACCGAGCGCCTGCGGGACGCGGCGGACGAATCCGACATCCGGAAGCTGACGGAGCTCCGCGAGAATTTCGACAGGAAGACGGAGGACTTCTTCCGCGAGAACCGCAAGCTGAACATCGGCGTCATGGGGCAGGTGAAAGCGGGCAAATCGTCCTTTCTGAACACGCTGCTCTTCGGCGGCGCGGCGATGCTGCCCAAGGCCTCCACGCCCAAGACCGCAACGCTGACGAAGATGGAGTACGGGGAAGAAAACGCCATCCGCGTCGAATACTATACGAGCGAGGACTGGGACGCGATGCGGCGCAACGCCGCCGTGGATTCGGAGGATGAGGTCTTCGCCTCCGCCCGCCAGCTCGTGGACATGGCGGGGCGCTCCGGCATCGACGCGGCGGACTGCATCGCGAAGGGCGGCGAATACCTGCGCTTCGCCGACTACGACGAGCTTTCCGCCCACCTGAACGACTACGTGGGCGAGGACGGACGCTACACGCCGCTCGTCAAGTCGGTCACGCTGTACCTGAACGAGGCGTCCTTCCGGGAGTTGTCCATCGTGGACACGCCGGGCTTGAACGATCCGATCGTGTCGCGCACCGTGCGCACAAAGGAATTCATGGAGCTCTGCGACGTGGTCTTCTTCCTCAGCCAGGCCGGCAGCTTCTTGGACAAGAGCGACTGGACGCTGCTCTCCGCGCAGTTGCCGCAGAAGGGCGTGCGCAGACTCGCGCTGATCGCGAGCAAGGGCGACAGCGCGCTCCGCGACGTGCTGCGCGTACAGGACAAAGACAACCCCTTCGGCGACGATCCGAACACGGCAAGCAACCTGAAGGACGCGTCCAAACTTGTTACGGGCAAGCTGAAAAAGCGTGCGCGGTCGCAGGTGGACAAGTTCGTACAGGAGCTGCAATCCAGAACGGAGCGGCCCGAGGAGATGATCCGCGTGGTGGAGGAATGCCGAAAACCCATTCTCATATCCGCGATGGCGCAGAACATGGCGGGCAAGCCCGCGGAGGAATACGACGCCGAAGAGCGGAACGTATACGAAGCGCTTGCGAAATTTTCGGACGATCTGCGCGGCGAGCTGCCGCGCGTCGGCAATATCGACGCCGTGCGCGCCGTCTATGAAGACGTCGTCGCGGAGAAGGAGCGCATCCTCGCGGAAAAGTCGGCGGGCTTTGTGCCGGCGGCGCGGGAGGAATTGATCGGAGAAATAAAGCGCTTTCTCGAAACGGCACGGAGCAGGCGGGCCGTGCTGTCCGATAAGGACCGCGCGAGCATCCTCGCGCAGAAGGATGAGATAAGCAGGCAGATCAACGACATCAAGGCGGATATCAAGGG
>JAITLA010000210.1 GCA_031278145.1 Eubacteriales Family XIII. Incertae Sedis bacterium | reverse complement strand
GGGCGCGCGGATGCGATATACTGTTGCTGTGTCAGGGGAGTAGTTTTAAGTCCGCGTGTCAACATCACGGCGTTTTGCCCGGCCGCGGACCCGTAGCGCATTTTTCGGCGCTTGACGGTAACAAGACTTTACATGATGTGTTTGCTGCTTCATGGAGGTCTTTATTTGTTTTTTGGGGAGGATTTGCATGTACGAACAATTGACGACGGCGGACGCGCTTGAAAAGCTGGAGGTTTCCGGGACGGCCGGCCTGTCCGCGGAGGAGGCTGCGGCGCGCCTTGCGCGCTTCGGCCCGAACGCCTTTGCGGAGGGTGAGAAAAAGACGCTGATCAAGATGTTTCTGGCACAGCTCAGGGATCCGATGATCTACATCCTGATGGCGGCGGCCCTCGTTTCGGCCGTCCTGCGCGAGATCGCCGACACGATCATCATCCTCATCGTCGTGCTTCTGAACGCCGTCATAGGCGTCGTCCAGGAATCCAAGGCCGAAAAATCCCTGGAGGCCCTGAAGAAGCTCAGCAGTCCGACCGCGCTCGTGCGGCGCGACGGCAGGATCACGGAGCTTGCGGCGGCGGAGCTCGTTCCGGGCGACGTCGTGATACTCGACGCGGGCCGCGTGGTTCCCGCGGATCTGCGCCTGACCCAATCGATCAACCTCAAGATAGAGGAATCCTCGCTGACGGGCGAATCCGTGCCCGCGGACAAGGACGCCGGCTTCGTCGCCGAGGGCGAGATCACGCTCGGCGACCGCCTGAACATGGCCTACATGTCCACAAGCGTCGCCTATGGCCGGGGTGAGGGCGTCGTGACCGCGACGGGCATGGATACCGAAATCGGCAAGATTGCGCGCATGATCAACGAATCCAAGGAGGAGCTGACGCCCCTGCAAAAAAGGCTCGCCGACCTCGGCAAGCTGCTCGGCATACTGGCCATCGCCCTCTGCGCGGCGCTCTTTCTGCTGGCCCTGCTGCAAGGGCGCAACATCATGGAGATGCTTCTGACGGCGATCTCCCTCGCGGTGGCGGCGGTGCCGGAGGGCTTGCCGGCCGTGGTCACAATCGTGCTGGCCCTCGGGGTGCAGCGCATGGTGAAGGTCGGAAGCATCGTGCGTAAGCTGCCGGCCGTTGAAACGCTCGGATCCGTGAGCACGGTCTGCTCCGACAAGACGGGGACGCTGACGCAGAACAAGATGACCGTTACGAAGGTTTGGACGCGCGCGGGGGCGTGCGACGCCTCGGAGATGGATTACGAGGCGTACAAGCTGTTCGTGGACGGCTTCGTGCTCTGCACGGACGCGGAGTCCGACGCCGAAACGGGCGTGCGCGCGGGCGATCCCACGGAGCTGGCCCTGATCGACATGGGCGCGGGGCTGTCCGTCCGGAAAAGCGCGCTCTGCGCCGAGCTGCCGCGCGTGGCGGAACAGGCCTTCGACTCCGACAGAAAGATGATGACGACGGTGCACAGGAGGGTTTCCGACGGGCGGCTGATCGCCTTCACGAAGGGGGCGATGGATTGCGTCATAAAGTGCTGCGACGCCATCCTGCCGGCGGGGGATCTCGCGGCCCTGTCCGCGCGCCGCCCGCTGACGCCCGCGGACGAGGCCGCAATCGAAAAGGCGGCGGCGGATATGGCCGCGGACGCCCTGCGCGTGCTCGCCGTCGCCTGCAAGCTCGACGACGACGGCGCGACCGAGGCCGGCTTGACCTTCGTGGGGCTCGTGGGCATGATAGACCCGCCGCGCCCGGAGGCGAAGGCCGCCGTGGAGGTCTTCCGGGGCGCCTCCGTGACGACCGTCATGATCACGGGCGACCACAGGGACACGGCCTTCGCCATAGCGCGGGAGCTCTCCATCGCGGACAGCCCCGCTCAGTGTATTACGGGGGACGAGCTGTCCAAGATGAGCCAAGAGGCGCTCAACGCGCTTGTGCCGGAGCTGCGCGTGTTCGCGCGGGTTTCGCCCGAACACAAGGTCATGATCGTGAACGCGTTCCGCTCGCACGGGCGGATCGTATCCATGACGGGCGACGGCGTCAACGACGCGCCCTCGCTCAAGGCGGCGGACATAGGCGTCGCGATGGGGATCACGGGCACGGACGTCGCCAAGGGCGCGGCGGACATGGTGCTGACCGATGACAATTTCGCCACGATCAAAAGCGCGATTGAAGAGGGCCGCAACATCTACAACAACATCAAGAAGACGGTGCTCTTCCTGCTTTCCTCCAACCTCGGCGAGATCCTCACGATGTTCACGGCGATTGCGGCGGGCGTCGCCTCGCCGCTGCGCGCCATCCACATCCTCTGGATCAACCTGATCACGGATTCCCTGCCCGCTCTGGCGCTCGGCGCCGACACGGGGGACCCGCGCATCATGGAGGAGGCCCCGCGCAATCCGAAGGACAGCCTGTTCGCGCACGGCGGCCTCGCGACCACGATCCACTACGGCATTATCATAGGCGCGATCACGCTCACGGCCTTCCTGTGGGCGCCCATCGCGGACCTGCGCGCGGCGGGCGAGGCTCTGACGCTCGGCAAGCTGGACGCCGCGCTCACGGATCCCCTGATCCACAGGACGGCGCAGACCTACGCTTTCACGACGCTGGCGGTTTCGCAGCTCTTCAACGCAATCGGCTTCCGGAACCTGAAACGCTCGATATTCCGCATGAATCACATCGAGAACAAGCTGATGGTCGTCGCGTTTTTCATCGGCCTCGCGCTGCAGGTCGCCGTCACGGAGCTGTCCTTCCTGTCGGAGGCCTTCGACACGGTTGCGCTCTCGCTCGGCGAGTGGCTGCGCCTCGCGGCGCTCTGCACGGCGCCGCTGTGGTTCCACGAGCTGCGCCTGCTCGCGCGCGGGCTTGCGCGCGCCGCCAAGCCGAGATAAGGCCGGCGCGCCGGCGCCCCGCGCCCTCGGCGCGGGGCGATTTCACGCCCCAACCAATCGGTTTACAGCACGAAGCCCCCGCTCTTCCACGGTCTGTGGCGCGCCCCTTCCCCCATGATATCGAGGTATTCACCGTTGTGGACGCGCACGAAGCGCATGTTGCAGGGGTCGCCGTGCCCCGGGTAGAGCATCGTGTCGTCCGGCCAGCCGCTGACCGTTTCGCGAACGGAGCGCTCCATCGCCGACGCGGAGCCGTCCGCGAGGTCGGTCCTGCCGAGGTCCACGTTGAAGATCGTGTCGCCCGTGAAGGCGGTTTCGCCGCGCGCCGACCGGAAGCAGACGCTGCCGCGCGTATGCCCCGGGGTGTGCAGGACGAGAAGGCTCTCGCTCCCGAGCGGGAAGCTTTCGCCGCCGGACAGCAGGACATCCGCCCTTCCCTTGTAGGCGTCCGCGTCGTCCTTGTGTATGCAGACGGGGCAGTCCACCGCGGATTGGATCCGCTGCACGCCGCCGACGTGGTCATAGTGGTGATGCGTCAGCAGGATGCCGAGAATGCGCAGACCCGCGTCCTGTGCCGCGCGCAGGAATTTCCCGCCGCTGTGGCCCGGATCGACGATATAGCAGACATCGCCGCCCTTCTCGAACACGATGTAGCCGTTGCTTGCGATGTTACCGCCCACGAATCGTTTGATCTCCATATCCTCCGTCCTTTCGTCCCCGCCGCGCGCCGCGCCAAACAACGCCCCGTTCAATTTTGGCTCCGTCCAAAATTGAAGCGCCAAAGGCGCACTTCAATTGTTGAACGGATGTTTTGAGGGGACAAGGGCTTTGCCTGTTTTGCGCGGCTTCAGCCGCAATGCAAAACA
>JAITLA010000202.1 GCA_031278145.1 Eubacteriales Family XIII. Incertae Sedis bacterium | reverse complement strand
CGCAGAACACATGGGGACGGTTCATTTGTGTAACACATACAATGTTGAAATTGCGCGATTTACCGGCACGGGCCACAGTGCCAAACCTGCCCAATACACAAAAGAACCGTCCCCGTGTGCACTTTGTCAGTGACCTCCTTTAGCGCGGCCGGAAAATGGGACAGCGAAGCACCCGTTCGCTGCGTTCCGGGCATAAATGAGCCGCAGGTGAGCGGAGGAGTGCCAAAGGCGCGTTGCTCATGTTCCCGTTTGCGTGAGAAAGATGGGGAATTTAAGTATTTACAATTTTGATTTTTTGTGGTACATTAAAGGAAAAGGCGATTAAAACGCGGAAAGGTTTTGCGGTGAACAATCGATTCGGTGCGTCAAACAGGGCTTTTCATTTTACCTTCGGCCACGGCTTTTACGGCTTTGGCCTTTTTGGCTTGAAAAAATGAAAAATTTAAAACATGTACGGGGCGTCCGGCGGGCAAGCGAAAAACAGACGGCGGTGAGGGGTTCATGTACATGTGCATGGACCCTTTGCTTTGTTTCGGGATGGGTGTGGACGGGTGTCCTTGCGCGGGGGCGGAAGGCGCGGGCGACCGGCGTCGACAGGGGGAGTTTATGATTTTGCGGCGGGTGGATTTGCGGGAGAACGCCTACGACATATACATACGGGAAGGGCTGATCGGCGACTTCGGCATCCTGCTCGGGGAGCGCTTCGGGGCCAAGGCCGCCCGCAAGGCGGCCTTGGTCACGGACGGCAACGTATGGGAGCGCTACGCGGCGCCCATGACCGCTTCGCTTGCGCGGGCGGGGCTCGCGTTTGAGGCCCTCGTGCTCGCGCCGGGGGAGGAAAACAAGTCCTTGGCGGGCCTTTCTCGCCTGTACGACGCCTTTGCGGATATGCGGCTGCGGCGCGACGACCTGATCCTCGCCTTCGGCGGCGGCGTGATCGGGGATTTGGCCGGCTTCGCGGCGGCCACTTGGATGCGCGGCGTGCGCCTCGCGCAGATACCGACCACGCTGCTCGCGCAGGTGGATTCGAGCGTGGGGGGCAAGACCGCCGTCAACACGCGCGCGGGGAAGAATCTGGTCGGCGCTTTTTATCAGCCCTCGATTGTCCTGACGGATACCGCGCTGCTCGCTTCCCTGCCCGCGCGGGAGCTTCGCTGCGGCATGGCGGAGGTGATCAAGTACGGGGCCGTGCGGTCGCGGCGCCTCTTCGAAAGCCTGCGGACCGTGCCGGGGCCGGCGGCCCTGCGCGATATGATAGGCGAATGCTGCGCCATCAAGGCGGACATCGTGGAGCGGGACGCCTTCGACACGGGGGAGCGGATGCTGCTGAACTTCGGGCACAGCTTCGGGCACGCAATCGAGCGGCTGGGCGATTTCCGCAGGCACAATCACGGAGAGGCGGTGGCGATGGGCATGGTGCTGGCGGCGACGGTGGGCGAGCGGATGGGACTGACCGCGCCGGGGAGCGCGGACGCGCTGCGGGCGCTTCTGGCGGTGCACGGCCTCGAGGACGCCTGTCCCTATACGCCGGCGGAGCTGTTGCCGCAGATGATGCCGGACAAAAAGAACAGCGACGGAGCCCTGCGGCTCGTATTGCTTGCGGCGCCGGGGGAAGCTTTCGTCCGATCCGTCGACCCGGATGCGCTCCGCGCGGCCATGAAGGGAGGTGTTTAACGAGATGACGGGAAGAACAGAGGCACGCGTCATCAAGCTGTTTCCGAGCGGTGTGATCACGCCGCCGCCGTCGAAGAGCCTGTGCCACAGAGCCGTCATATGCGCCGCCTTGGCGCGGGGCGAGAGCACGATTCGAAACGTCGCGCTGTCCGAGGACACGGAGGCCACCCTGCGGGGCGTGGCGTCGCTCGGCGCGGAATGGCGTCTTTCGGACGGCGTTCTCCGCGTGCGGGGCGGAGGGGAGCGCCGCGCGGATCTGATCAACTGCGTCGAGTCGGGCTCCACGCTGCGCTTCCTGATTCCGGTTGCCGCGCTCTCGGACAGGGAAACGGTGTTCAAGGGCAAGGGGCGGCTGCTGATCCGGCCGATGGGCGCGTATTCCGTCGCCTTTGCGGGGACGGCGGTGCGCTTTTCGCATACGAAGCGAGAGATACGGATTCGCGGCCCGCTGCGCGGCGGCCTGTTCCGGCTGCCGGGGGACGTGAGCTCACAGTTCGTTTCCGGGCTTTTGTTCGCGCTGCCCCTGACGGAGGACGACAGCGAGATCCGCCTGGAGAGCCCGCTCGAATCGCGCCAATACGCGGAGATGACGATGGACGTCATGCGCCGCTTCGGCGTGGAGGCGAGCGCGGACGCGCTGGCGTTTCGGATGCGCGGCGGACAGCGTTACAGACCGTCGGAATACACGGTGGAGGCGGATTATTCGCAGGCCGCGTATTTCCTCGGCGCGGCGGCGCTGGGCCTCGATGTGAAATGCGCCGGGCTGAACGACAAGAGCAAGCAGGGCGACAAGGCGATCCTGCGCATATTGACGGAGATGGGCGCGACGATCACGCAAAAGGACGGCATCGTGTCCGTTCGCGCCGGAAGGCTTTCTCCCGTGACGGTCGACGCCCGTGAAAACCCCGATCTCATTCCGCCCGTCGCGGCGCTCTGCTGCTATTGCGAGGGCACGAGCCGCATCGTCAACGCGGGCCGGCTGCGCTTGAAGGAGAGCGACCGCCTGCGCGCCTTGGCCGAAGAGCTCGGCGCGCTCGGCGCGCGCATAAAGGAAACGCGGGACACGCTCGTGATAGAGGGCGCGCGGACGCTGCGGGGCGGCCGGGCCGACGCGCACCACGATCACCGCATCGCCATGTCCGTGGCGCTCGCGGCCATACGCTGCACGGAGGAGGTCAGCCTGATAGGCTGGCACAACGTGGGCAAATCCTATCCCGATTTTTGGAATGACTTTGAGAAGGAGGAATTGCCCGCGGCGATGCGCGCGGAAGGGGGCGGCGACGTATGAATACCTGGGGCAGGCGCATAAGGCTGTCCGTGTTCGGCGAGTCGCACGGAGCGGCCATAGGCATGATCGTCGACGGACTGCCCGCGGGAGAGCCCATCGACGCGGAAGAGCTCGGGCGCGAGATGGCGCGGCGCGCGCCGGGCTTGGATCCCTTTTCCACGGCGCGGCGGGAAAGGGATGCCGTGGAGATATTGAGCGGCCTGAAGGATGGCCGCACAACGGGCGCCCCGATCTGCGGCCTCATACGGAACGGCGACGCGCGCCCCGGCGATTACGACGGGCTCCTGCGGCCCGGACACGCGGACTGGACCGCGCTGCTCAAGTACGGCGGGCACGCGGACATGCGCGGGGGCGGCCATTTTTCGGGACGGCTCACGGCGCCGCTCGTGTTTGCGGGCGCGCTGGCAAGGCAGGCGCTCCGGCGGCGCGGCGCCGCAATCTACGGACGCATCGTCGCAATCGGCGACGCGGCGGACGCGGCGGCGCCCTGCGGTGAGGCGGAATGGCGGGCGCTTGCGGGCCTGAAGCTCCCCGCCGCTTCGGATGCCGCCACGCGGATGCGCGCCGCGGTGGCCGCGGCGCGCGCGGATGGGGATTCGGTCGGCGGCGTCGTGGGGGCTGCGGCCTACGGTGTGCCGGGCGGCATCGGCGATCCTTTCTTCGCCTCGGTGGAGAGCGTCGTGGCCGCCTTGCTCTTCTCGGTGCCGGCGGTCAAGGGCGTGGAATTCGGCGACGGCTTTCGCTTGGCCGGCATGCGCGGCAGCGAGGCCAATGACGCGCTCTTCGTCGAGCACGGCGCAATCCGGTCGCGCACGAATCACAACGGCGGCCTTCT
>JAITLA010000159.1 GCA_031278145.1 Eubacteriales Family XIII. Incertae Sedis bacterium | reverse complement strand
TTTACGGTCGCCTCCGAGAAGAAGGCCGTCATCGGACGGGCAGTATCCCGTTTTCATACGCGTTGCGCGCGTCCTCGAAGTTGTAGGCCGTGCCGTCCGCGACCACGTTGTTGCCGGTGGAAACGAAGATGTAGCGGTTTCCGTTCTTTTCCGCCAGCGACGCGAGGCATTGTCCCGCCTGCGACGTCCATCCCGTCTTGCCGCCGAGTATGCGGCCGCCCGCAAAGGTCAGGGCCCCGGCGCGCGCGAACACGCCGTTCGTCAAGCGCATGCCGTCTTCGTTGAGATTCGTTGGGGCGGTTTCGTGCTCCTCCGTCGTGAACACCTCCGCAAACACGTCGTTTTGCAGGGCGTGCAGGAGCAGCTTTGCGATGTCGCGGACGGTGGAATAGTGCTCGGGGTCGTGCAGGCCCGTCGCGTTTGCGAAGTGCGTGTCGAGCATGCCGAGCTCCCGCGCGCGCGCGTTCATCAGGGCGGCGAATTCCGCTTCGGAGCCCGCGATGGCCTGCGCCAGGGCCACGGCGCACTCCCCGCCCGAAAGCAGCAACGCGCCGTGGATCAGGTCCGTCGTTTCGACCTCTTCATTCGGCAGAAAGCCCGCCATCGTGGAATTCGCGTCGTAGAGCGGTTGCAGCAGCGCGGGGTCCAGCACGATGCGGTCCGGCAGCTCCCCGCGATGCTCTATGGCGAGCAGGACGGTCATGATCTTCGTCAGCGAGGCCGGATAGACTTGTATGTCCGCGCGCTTCTTCAAAAGCACGCTGCCCGTGTCCGCGTTGGCCAGTATGGCGGCGCTGCTCTTCAGCGACATCACGCTGAAATTGGGATTGGCGTCATATGCGCTCGCGAGCGGCGGATAATATTCCGCAAGATCCACTTCGAAGCCGTCTTCGTCCGCGGACGAGAAGAAGAGCCGCAGCTTGTGCGGGATCTCCTTGAACCGGTCCGCCGAGCGCCCGAGCAGCACGGACAGCCTTTCCGGCAGATATTTCTCGCAGGCGTACTCATAGAGGGGATCGAAGGCCAGCACAAGCGCGAGGAAGATGACGACGCTCGCGAGAAGGCGGCGCTTTCTCGATTCGGCCTTTTGCACCGCTTCCGCGTGCGAGGCGAGAAAGGCGTTCCAATCCGTCACGGCCGGCCTCGCGGCGGCGGGCTCCGTGCCGGCGGCAACGATGCGTCCTGCGGCCGGCTTCGCGGCGGCGGGCTCCGTGCCGGCGAAGGCGCTCCGGGCCGCGGCGGGCGATCCCGCGCCGCCGGGCCCCGCGGGCTGCGGCGCGGACGACCGCGCGCCGCGCGCGGACGGCGGCGTCATACCCGCTCCGCTCCGGCCGCAAAGGCCCTTGCGTTCAGATCCTCGAAGCCCTTTTTCACGTTCCGCGCAATCAGCGCGCGCCAGTCCGCGTCGCACAGATCGAGGGCCTTTACGAGGGCGCCGAGCAGCACGATGTTCATCGCCTTGGGATTGCCCAACTCCGCTGCGATCTCCGCGGCCTTGCAGACGGACACGGCGGCTTTGGCCGAAAGCGCCGCGAGGATGTCCGCCGGATAGACCGCAAGACCCATCAGGATCGGCGCGGAGGGTATCTCAAAGTCGTTTATGACCATCCGGCCGCCGGGCTTCAGATATTCAAACCATCGCAGGGCCTCCATCTTTTCGAAGGCGACGATGATGTCCGCTTCGCCCTTGCCGATGATCGGGGAGCGGACCCGCTCGCCGAAGCGTATCTGCGTGCTGACGCTGCCGCCGCGCTGCGACATGCCGTGAATCTCGGACATCTTCACGTCGTAGCCCTTTTCGAGCAGGCCGTCGGACAGGATCTTGCTCGCCAGTATCGTCCCCTGTCCGCCCACGCCGACAAGGAGAATATTTCTCGTTTCCATGTTATGCTTCACCTCCCGCCGGCCGCAGGCTTATCGCGTCGAACTTGCAGAGCTGCTTGCAGACCGAACAGCCCGTGCAGCTCGCCGCGTCGATGGAGATCGTTTCACCCGCGCAGATGGCCGGACAGCCCGTTTTCACGCACTGTCCGCACTTGACGCACAGCGCCGAATCGATGGCGCAGCGCATCGGGGCAAGGTCGAATTCCTCCCTGTCCGCGGCGCTGAAGCGCTTCAGGATGCACGGCCGGCGCGCGATGATCACCGTGGGCTCGTCCTTGGCGAGCGCGTCGTCCAGGGCGGCCTCCGTTTCGGCGAGCGACAGCGGATCCACGATGTAGATGTTTTGCCCCTTCATCCCTATCGCCTTGCACAGCGCGGGGATATCCACCTCCGTCGTCCGCTCGCCCATGAGCGTAAAACCGGTGCCGGGGTTTTCCTGATGCCCCGTCATGCCCGTCGTGCGGTTGTCGAGGATGACGGTGACGCTGTCGCCCTTGTTGTACACGACATCCATCAGGCTCGTCACGCCGGAGTGAAAGAAGGTGGAATCGCCTATGACGGCCACGACCTTCCGCGACGCGCCCGCGCGCTTGAAGGCCGCCGCCGCGCCGTGCCCGGCGCTGATGCCGCCGCCCATGCAGAAGCAGGAATCCATCGCGGAGAGCGGCGGCGCGGAGGCCAGGGTGTAGCAGCCGATATCCCCCGTGATCATCACGTTCTTTTTCTTGGCGAGCACGAAGAAAAACCCTCTGTGCGGACAGCCCGCGCACAGGGAGGGCGGCCGCAAAACGGCGGCGGCGAGGTCCGCGCGCGGGGCCTTCGGGGCAAGGCCGAACACGGATTTGCGCAATATATCCGCATCGAGCTCACCGACCGCGGGGATCCGCGCCTTGCCGACGCAGGCTATGCCGGCGGCCGCGAGCTGCCGCTCCATATAGGGGTCAAGCTCCTCGACGACATACAGCGTTTCCACCTCGGCCGCGAAGGCCCGCACGAGTTCAATCGGCATCGGATAGGTCATGCCGAGCTTCAGGTAGGAGGCCTCCTCGCCAAAGGCGTCCCGCGCGTACTGATAAGCGACGCCCGCGCTGACGACGCCGATACGGCGCCCGTTGTATTCCGCCGCGTTGATCGGCGCGCTGTTCGCATAGGCCGCGAGCGCCGCCTCGCGCGCCTCCATGCGCACGCGCATCTCCCGCGCGTTCGCGGGCGTGGCCACGTACTTCGCGATGTCGCGCTTGTAGGGCCGCACGGGCGCGGGGGGACGCGTGCCGAGCGTCACGACGCTCTTGCTGTGGCAGATGCGCGTGGTCAGGCGCAGGAGCACGGGGCAATCGTAGGTTTCGGAGAGCGTGAAGGCCAGCGCCGTGAAGTCCTTCGCCTCCCGGCTGTCCGAGGGCTCCAGCATCGGGATGCGCGCGGCGGCGGCGTAGTTGCGGTTGTCCTGCTCGTTCTGCGAGCTGTGCATGCCGGGGTCGTCCGCAGAAACCAGCACGCAGCCGCCGTTCACGCCCGTGTACGAAAAGGTGAACAGCGGATCCGCGGCCACGTTCACGCCCACGTGCTTCATCGCGGCGAGCGCGCGCACGCCGGCCATGGAGGCGCCTATGGCGGCTTCGAGCGCCACCTTCTCGTTCGGCGCCCACTCGCAGTACAAATCCTCCTTGCAGAGCGCCAGATTTTCCAGTATCTCCGTGCTCGGCGTTCCGGGATAGGCCGACGCGAACAGGATACCCGCCTCAAAGGCCCCGCGCGCCACCGCTTCGTTGCCCGTAAGCAATTTCCTTTCACTCATACTCATCTTCCTCACTCCTCCGCGCATGGCCGCCGCCCTCGATCAGCGCCGCCTTCGCGCGATATTTTGCGGCGAGCTCCGGCGCCCCGTCGACCTCGTATATATCGGCCAGCTCCTTCATGCTTTCCACATGCGAGGGGTTCAGCCGCAGAGCCCGCTTGAACATGTCCACTGCCTCGGCCCCGCGCTCCTTGCCGGCGTAGGCCGCGCCAAGGTAATAATAGAGCGGCCACCAGTCGCCATACCGGCTCGAAAGATAGGGTTCGAGGGCGGCGATCCCCTCCGCGAAGCGTCCCGCGAGAACCGCGTTGTAGCCGCGCTCTATCTCGAGCGGATCGGCGAGCTGCCGTATGCGCTCCTTGATCTCGCGGCGATCCTTCGGATGCGTGGAATGATCGAGATAGCCATTCCACGTCAGCAGGGCCTTTTGGTAGAGGCCCATGTTCAGGTAGGCGTAGCCCAGGTAATAATAGGCCATCGGGAAGCGCGGATGCGCCTCCGTCGTCAGCTCGAAGTATTCCAGAGCCTCCGCCTTGAAACGCCCGATGTATTCCCCGTCCTCGCTCGCGAGGTACATCGCGCGGCAGACGCGCGCGTAGCCGTACATGGCCGCGAGGT
>JAITLA010000128.1 GCA_031278145.1 Eubacteriales Family XIII. Incertae Sedis bacterium | reverse complement strand
TCCGGCGGCCCTCCCAAGTCAGGGCTTCGTACTCCATCCGCTCCAAGGCGGCCTCGATCAGCGCGGGGTCCCGAAACACGGCGATCTCTTCTTCTCCCGCGTCCCCCCATTGCGTCAGCCGGATGCTCCGCACGTCCGCGCGCCAGGCCGTGAGCCTGTCGTAATAGCCCCGGTCCGAGAGCCAGGCGACGGTGCTTGTGAAATCCGCGGGTATGAGCAGAGTAAGCGACCGGTCGCGCTGTTCCTCGTCGATATACTGTATGTCGAGGATCGCGAGCGCAACCGTCAGATCGAAGAGCCGGTCGTAGGTGAAGCGGCGCAGGTCCGCGTTGACGGCGGCCGTGAGGCCGTCAAACTCGTCCGAGGAGAGCGCGATGTACGTTTCGTTCGCTGCTCCGTCGGTGAGCCCTATGCCCGTGATCCGCTTGATCGCGGGATTTTGGAGGCTGTTTTGCGCGCGGAATTCCTCCGATTCCACGAGGGCGCGCAGGGAAGCGTCCTCCGCGCAGAAATCGGCGGGGAGCCGCCACTGTCTGCTCATGGACGCGCCGCGCGGCAGCGTATAGTGCAGGTTCACAAAGAAGTTGCGGTCCCCCGAGCTTACTTCCGTGTCCCTGAGCGCGTTTCGGTTCTCCGCGATGCGGCTGTGAAGGGCCGTGACGGCTTCGATGTTCGCGGCGTCGCGGAAGCTGTAATTGCCGTCGTTCACGCGAACGATCGCGGAGTATTGCCCGGCCGGCAGGCTTATCGTAAACGCCTCGACGCCGGACGCGGCGGGAACGCGCCGCTCGTAGCCGAACAGGTCAAAGCGCAGCCCGGCGAACAGGACCAGCGCGATGAGCGCAAAGGCGCCGAATTGCAGGCCCGTTTCACGGTTCCATATGCGCGGCGACTTCTTCACGATGATGCGCGCGAGCGCGAAAGCGACGAGGGCGCCGACGACCATGCCGGCGCAGAAATACGGCTCGGAGCCGCGGCTCATGAAGCCGTGGCCGCCCGCCGTATAGAGCATTTCAAAGTAGTGGGCCAGCGCGGTCATGCCCGCGAGCGCGGCGAAGAAGCAGAAAACAAGCTCCATAAAGGAGAACACGAGGGAATCCCCGGCCCTTTCGAGCGGCCTTTTCGCGTAGAGCAGCTTCGCAAAGGCGCAGAGCAGAGCGACGGCGACGATATACGCGACGACGGCCACGGCGCCCGGCGCGCCGCTCACGACCGGGAAATGGGACACCGGCGACAGCGACGCGACGAAGTGGAAAAAAAGGGAATCGCCGTAGAAGCCGAACAGGAAGCGCGTGCAGTAGGCGTAGCCGAGCAGAACGACGGCCGGCAGTATCCCGTTCAAGAGGACGCAGACGATCAGGTGCAGGGGCGTGTTGCCCGTGACCATGCCCGCCAGAACGCAGACGGTATAGACGAAGAGGGTCGAGAGCAGCAGCAGAGCGAAGCGGGACAGGATGAACGGCGCCGAGGCCGTCTGTTCCAACAGTATCGTTTCCTCGTCGGAGAGGAGAAAGCCCAAGCTTTCCAAATCGGGCTTTTTCAAAAGCAGACAGAGCAGGCAGACGACGAGGATCGGCAGCCACACCAACAGCAGCCCCGAGATGAAATTGCCGTTGAAGAGCTTGTGCCGCGTGAAGGGCAGGGCGTGCATGACGGCGACGGCGCCCGGCGCATAGAGATAGCGCTGCAGCAGGACCGCCGCGATCAGCGGGAACAGGCAACCGAAGAACACGAAGCCCGGGTTTTGAAAGTCCAGCATGTCGCGCAGCGTGTGATACCAAGCGATGTTGTTGCCGCTCATGAGCAGCGGAAAGACGCCCGAGAAGAAGTAGCCGAGGAAGCCGAAAGCCGGCACGGCCCAGAAGCGCCGCAGGTTCTCGTGGATCAGCGCAGGGGATACGCTAAAGCAGGATGTTGTCGATTGCATTGTCGCCGCCTCCTATCTCATAGATGAATATCTCCTCCAGCGTCAGCGGCAGGAGATCGAAAATCAGGGGGGATTGCCGCCGTATGACCGCCTCCACGGCCTCCTTTGGGTTTCGGACGATCAGGAGATCCACGGCGCCGCGCGATTCCGCGTGCAGCACGTTCAGGCCCTCGTAGCGGCCCTCCCTCGGCGCGTCCGCGGGAAAGGCGACCTGTACCTTGTGGATGTCGGACTTGAGCTCGTCCAGATCCCGCTCGATCAGCATGCGCCCGCCCGACAGGATGCCGATGGAGTCGCAGACGCCCTCCATCTCGCGCAGGTTGTGCGAGGAAACGAGCACGGTCATCGCGCGGTCCGCCACCCCGCTCACGATATGGCGCCACACGAGCTTTCGGACCAGAGGATCGAGGCCGTCTATGGGCTCGTCGAGTATCAGGTAATCGGGTTCCGCCGACAGGGTGAGGATGAAGGCCGCCTGCTTCTGCATCCCCTTGGAGAGGCGCGACAGCCTGCGCCTCTCGTCCGGCCCGAAATCGGCGAGCATCTCGCTGTAGGCCTCCCCGTTCCAGCGCGGATAGATGCGGCTGTAAAAGCGCGCGGAATCCCGCAGGTTGTACATGTTGAAGAAATACAGATCGTCGGGGATGAAGCCGACGCGTTCCTTGATCTTCAGGTTTTCGTACACGTCGGCGTCCTCTATGCGCACCGTGCCGCCGTCGGCGCGCAGGATGCCCGTGATATGCTTCAGCGCCGTCGT
>JAITLA010000102.1 GCA_031278145.1 Eubacteriales Family XIII. Incertae Sedis bacterium | reverse complement strand
ATCTGCAAGCCGTAGGGAATCACGTACAGCCTCTCCTCGTCGCCGCGTATCTTCACCTCTATCTTGTTGTCCTTGCGCGGCAGGATGGAAACGACCGTGCCGTCCGCCTCGCATATCTCCGCGAGCTCCTTGGGCTTGCGCGCCTCAAACAGCTCCTCGACGCGCGGCAGACCGTGCGTGATATCGCCGCCCGCGACGCCGCCCGTGTGGAAGGTCCGCATCGTGAGCTGCGTGCCGGGCTCGCCTATGGACTGCGCCGCCGTGATGCCAACGGCCTCGCCGATGTTCACGCTCTCGCCCGTCGCGAGATTCCTGCCGTAGCATTTGGCGCAGATGCCCGCTTCGCTGTGGCAGGTCATAACCGAGCGGATGGCCACCGCGGCGATGTCCGCCGCCTCTATGATGTCGGCCGCCTCCTCGGTGATCTCCTCGTTCTGCTCCACGATAAGCGCGCCCGTCACCGGATGCACGATATCCGCCAGCGACACCCGGCCGATGATGCGGTGCTTCAACGGCTCTATGACCTCCTTGTCCTCCAAGAAGGCCGTAACCTCTATGCCCTCGTCCGTCCCGCAGTCGTATTCGCGCACGATGACATTGTGGGAAACGTCCACGAGCCTGCGCGTCAGATAGCCCGATTCGGCCGTGCGCAGCGCGGTGTCCGCGAGGCCCTTGCGCGCGCCGTTCGTGGAGATGAAATACTCGAGGACGGAAAGCCCCTCGCGGAAGTTCGCCTTGATGGGGATCTCTATCGTCTTGCCGGAGGCGTTCGCCATCAGGCCGCGCATGCCGCCGATCTGGCGGATCTGGCTCTTGCTTCCCCGCGCGCCCGAGTGCGCCATGATGTAGAGGTTGTTCAGCGTCCCGAGCGAATCCATCAGCGCGTCCGCCACATCCTCCGTGGCCTTGTTCCAGATCTTCACGGCATGATCGTAGCGTTCGGCGTCCGTCATGAGCCCGCTCCTGTAGGCGGCCTCGTACCGGGCGATCCTCTGCTCGGCCTCGGTCACGATCCGTTCCTTCTCGTCCGGGATTTCCATATCCGAAACGCTGATTGTGACGGCCGCGACGGTCGAGTAATGGAAGCCGACGTCCTTGATGTAGTCGAGCATCAGCGCGGTGTTCGTATTGCCGTGCAGCCTGTAGCAGCGGTCGATGATCTGGCCGAGCCGCTTCTTGTCGCAGAGAAAATCCGCCTCGAGGGAATAGCGGTCCGCCCCGCGGTCCACGAAGCCCAGATCCTGCGGGATCCGCTCGTTGAAGATGAATCTGCCCACCGTGGACTCGATAAGCTTGCCGCGCTTGTCGCTCTCGTCCGCGTAGCGCCGGACCCGCACGCGCGCGTGAAGCCCGATAACGCCGTTGCGGTAGGCCATGAGCATCTCGTCGTAATCCGTGAAGATCTTCCCGTCGCCCTTCTCCGCCGGCGTATTCCGCGCGTCCTCGCCGGGATGCGTCAGATAGTAGCTGCCGAGGATCATGTCCTGCGTGGGCGTCGTGATGGGCGAGCCGTCCTTGGGGGCCAGGATGTTGTTGACCGAGAGCATGAGGAAGCGGGCCTCCGCCTGCGCCTCCACCGTCAGCGGCACGTGCACGGCCATCTGGTCGCCGTCGAAGTCCGCGTTGTAGGCCGTGCAGACGAGGGGATGCAGCTTGATGGCCTTACCCTCGACGAGCACCGGCTCAAAGGCCTGGATGCCCAGCCTGTGCAGCGTGGGCGCGCGGTTCAGCAGGACGGGATGCTCCTTGATCACCTCGTCCAGGACGTCCCACACCTCGGGCCGTATCTTCTCGACCATGCGCTTCGCGCTCTTGATGTTGTGCGCGTAGCCGTTGTACACGAGCTCCTTCATGATGAAGGGCTTGAACAGCTCGAGGGCCATCTTCTTGGGCAGGCCGCACTGGTAGAATTTCAGCTCCGGCCCGACGACGATAACGGAGCGCCCCGAATAATCGACGCGCTTCCCGAGCAGGTTCTGCCGGAAGCGGCCCTGCTTGCCCTTCAGCATGTCGGACAGCGACTTCAGCGGCCGCGCGCCCGGTCCCGTGACCGGCCGGCCCCGCCTGCCGTTGTCTATGAGGGCGTCCACCGCCTCCTGCAGCATCCGCTTCTCGTTCCGCACGATGATATCCGGCGCGTTCAGCGCCAAAAGCCTGAGCAGCCTGTTGTTCCGGTTGATCACGCGCCGGTACAGATCGTTCATGTCCGAGGTGGCGAAGCGTCCGCCGTCCAGTTGGACCATGGGGCGCAGATCCGGCGGGATGACGGGGATGACCTCGAGGATCATCCACTCGGGCTTGTTGCCGGACAGGCGCAGGGCCTCGATCACCTCCAGGCGCCGCACGATGCGCACCTTCTTCTGCCCCGTGGAATCCTTCAGCTTCTCGCGCATGCTCGCGGCCAGCGTTTCCGGATCGATATGGGACAGGAGCTCGCGCACCGCCTCCGCGCCCATCGTCGCGCGGAAGCCGTTCCCGTATTTCTCCCTGTATTCCCGGTACTGCTGCTCCGTCAGGATTTCCTTGTATATGAGATCCGTTTCGCCGGGATCGAGCACGATGTAGGCCGCGAAGTACAGCACCTTTTCGAGGTTTCGCGGCGATAGATCGAGCACCAAGCCTATGCGGCTCGGGATGCCTTTGAAGTACCAAATGTGGGAAACCGGCGCCGCCAGCTCGATGTGCCCCATGCGTTCGCGCCGGACCTTCGCCTTCGTCACCTCCACGCCGCAGCGGTCGCAGACGATGCCCTTGTAGCGGATGCGCTTGTACTTGCCGCAATGGCATTCCCAATCCTTCATCGGACCGAAGATCCGTTCACAGAAGAGACCGTCCTTCTCGGGTTTGAGCGTTCTGTAATTGATCGTTTCGGGTTTTTTTACCTCGCCTCTTGACCAGCTTTTGATTTTATCCGTCGACGCAAGACCGATCTGCAGGGCTTCGAAATTGTTCAATTCATGCAATTGCCTTGCTCCCCTTTCCGCGGCGTGTTAAAACGCCCTAATCCTCTTCGACATCGTCCGATTCTTTTGTGAAATCTATTTCAATTTCCACAAATTTGAGTTCCTTTTCGACCGGAATTTCCCCATCCGGTTCGTTGTCGCCGAATTCGTCGTCTTCCGCAAGCGCGTCGTCCGCGCCCTCGGAATCGTCCGCTTCCTCAAGGTTGTCGAAATCATCGTTGTCGCCAAAGCTCACATCGTCACGCATGGATTCCAGCTCGATGATGCGCTCTATGCTCGAAGCGCCCATGTCCACAGACTCCTTGAGATCTATTTCCTCGTTTTCCTCGCTCAGGATCTTGATGTCGAGACCCAAGCTCTGCATTTCCTTGATCAGCACCTTGAAGGATTCCGGGATGCCGGGTTCGGGGATGTTCTCCCCTTTCACGATGGCCTCGTAGGTCTTCACGCGTCCCACGACATCATCCGACTTCACGGTCAATATCTCCTGCAGGGTATACGCGGCGCCGGAGGCTTCAAGGGCCCAAACCTCCATTTCCCCGAAGCGCGGGCCGCCGAACTGGGCCTTGCCGCCGAGCGGCTGCTGCGTGACGAGGGAATAGGGACCCGTACTCCGCGCGTGTATCTTGTCGTCCACCAGATGGTGGAGCTTCAGCATGTACATGTAG
>JAITLA010000081.1 GCA_031278145.1 Eubacteriales Family XIII. Incertae Sedis bacterium | reverse complement strand
TCGCTGGCGGCGCTCAGGAAGCGCGCGAAGCCGGGCAGGAACATCGTCTGCTTCATGAGCGGCGGCAACATCGACATGGTGACGATTTCCTCCATTATCAACCAAGGCATGATCAGCCGGGGCCGCATCCTGTGCTTCTCCGTCGATCTGCCCGACAGGCCGGGCCAGCTGCTGAAGGTCGCGGGCCTGCTGTCGGAGGCGGGCGCGAATGTCATAGGGCTGGAGCACAACCAATTCAAAGCCATCGACCGCTACTCGAACAAGGTGGCCTTGGAAGTGACGGTCGAAACCAACGGATCCGATCACATCCGGCGGATACTCGATCTGCTGGAGGATCACAATTTTACAATCACGCGCATCTATTGAGCGCCGGGCCGGGGGCTACGGGGGCAACATGGAAAAGACCGCAATCGACAACGACAAGACAAGGCCCGCGGAAGCCCCGGGAAAGCGCCTCGCGCAGCAAGAGCTCGCGTCCGCGCTCGCGGAAAAATTCGTTTCCACCGAGGATCTCTCCACGCTCGTGGAGGATGCTCTGCGCATGGTCGGCGAGTTCATGGGCGTCACGCGCATACTCGTATCGAGGCCGGAAACCGGTTCCGATCTCAGCCACGCGGCCTTTTTCTGGTGCGGCGAGAGCCGGATCGAAACCGCGCCGGCCGTCGTGGGCTTGAACGAACTGATCTTTTCGAGCTTTCCGCGAGAAGCGCCGACGGATGCGGTTCCCACGGTATACTGCAACGACACCCAAAGCGAGCCCGCGTATCGCGTCTTGGAGATCGTCAAGGTCAGGGCCTTCATCTGGGCGCCCCTCTACGTCGACGGTTTCTACTGGGGCCTGATCAGCGTGGAGGAATGCATGGGCCCGCGCGTATGGACGGAGGGCGAGCGGCAGCTGATCGGCCTGATCAGCAAGCTCATATCGGCCGCCGCCTATCGCGGCCTCATGGAGCGGAAGCTGACGCGCCTGTCCTCCATCGTAAAGAATTCGCCGCAGTTCATCGCGTACATCAACGGCGACGGCGCGTTCGAATACGTCAACGAGGCCGCTTCCGTCATGACCGGCTACAGCGAGAAGGATCTGATGAAGGGCGGCGTGGGCCTGCTGCTCGACAGCGATGCCTTTTCAAAGTTGAAAAAGGAGTATTCGGGCATCATCGAAACCGGAAGCAGGCGCGAATACTATCTGGACGTGCACATAAAGGGCGGCGCCATACGCGTCGCGCACGCTTCGATCTTCTCCACCGGCGGCGACAGGAACATGGGGCTCGGCGTCATAGCCCGCGATATCACGGACATCATACGGATAAATCGGGAGCGCGAGGATGCGCTCGCGCAGGCGGAAAGCGCGAACAAGGCCAAGAGCGAATTCCTGTCGCGCATGTCCCACGAAATGCGCACGCCCATGAACGCCATCATCGGCATGACGAGCATCGGCAGGAGCGCCGCGGATGCGGCGCGCAAGGATTACTGCCTGGACAAGATAGACGAGGCGTCCAAGCACCTGCTCGGCGTGATCAACGACGTGCTGGATATGTCGAAGATAGAGGCCGGAAAGCTGGAGATATTCTGTGCGGAATTCGATCTCGAAAGGCTGCTGCGGCGCGTGAGCGACGTGGTTGGCTTCCGCATAGAGGAGAAGCGCATCGCGTTCAGCCTGTGCATAGAGGACGGCGTTCCCGCGTCAATCGTTTCGGACGAACAGCGCTTGGCGCAGGTGATCGCGAACTTCCTTTCGAACGCCGTCAAGTTCACGCCGGAGGAGGGCGCGATCTCCCTGTCGGCACGCCTCGCGGAGGAAGACGCGGAGGGGAACTGCCGGCTGGAATTCGTCGTCGCCGACAACGGCATAGGGATCTCGAAGGAGAATCAAGCCCGCCTCTTCCGCTCGTTTGAACAGGCGGACGGCGGCATTTCGAGGAAGTACGGCGGCACCGGCCTCGGCCTCGCGATATCCAAGCGCATCGTCGAGATGCTGGGCGGCGGGGTTCGCGTCGAGAGCGAAGAGGGCAAGGGCTCCCGCTTCATCTTTCACATCGCGGCAAAACGCGGCGCGCAGGCCCCGCCGGCGGGTGCGGAGGGAGGCGCCGCGCGCGCGGCGCCGAGCGATGCCGCCGTGTTTGCGGGCCGCCGCATACTGGTCGCGGAGGATATCGAAGTCAACCGGGAGATCGTGGCCGCTCTTCTCGCGGACACGGGCATGGAGATCGATATGGCCGAAAACGGCATCGAGGCCGTGCGGGCCTTCACGGAGGACCCCGCGCGCTACGACCTCATATTCATGGACATCCACATGCCGGAGATGGACGGCTTTCAGGCGGCGCGCGCGATACGCGCGCTCGACGCGCCGCAGGCCGTCGAGATTCCGATTGTGGCCATGACCGCCAACGTGTTCCGCGAGGACATAGAGCTCTGCCTTGCGGCCGGCATGAACGCGCACATCGGCAAGCCCATAGACTTCGGCGATATGATGGACAAGCTGCACGCCTATCTGGGCCGCTAGGACGCAGGGCCGGGGCCGGGAGGATTGCTTCGCTTGCGCTCGCATGACGGGCTGCGGGCGGAGGCTGCGGCAGGGACGAGGACAGAGCATGAATATCTTGATTACCGCCGGCGGAACCGCCGAACGGATCGATCACGTCAGAAGCATCACAAACACGTCCACGGGACGGCTTTCCTGCGCCATAGCCGAAACCCTTGCGGCCCGGGACGAAACGGAGCGCATCCTGTACGTCTGCGGGGAGAGGGCCCTGCGCCCGCGCTGCGCGAAGGCGGAGATCCTGCCCACGGGGAGCGCGGCGGAGCTTGCCGCGCTCGTGACGAGCCTCTGCCAAAGCCGGCGGATAGACGCGATTGTCCACGCGATGGCGGTCGGCGATTTCTGCGTGCGGACGGTTACCGACTGCGGCGCGCTTGCGGAAAGCGCGCTGCGCGGACTTGGCGCGGCGGAGAACGGGCTCGCGCCGGACCGGGCCGCAGCGCTGCGCGACGCGTTCACGCACGCGAAGGGCCTTTCGCGCGACGGCAAGATACCCTCCGATGCGGAGGATCTCGTGATCCTCCTGCAGCGGACGCCCAAGGTCATCTCGATGCTGCGCGCTCTGGCGCCCCGCGCCGTCATAATCGGCTTCAAGCTGCTCGACGGCGTGCGGGAAGCGGATCTGATCGCGACGGCGCACGCGCTTCTGCTAAAAAACGACTGCGACTACGTACTGGCAAACGATCTGCAAGGGATCGACGGTGACAGGCACATCGGACACCTGGTCGGACGCGACGGGTCCTACGTCACATACGGCGACAAGGAAGCGATTGCGCGCGGCATCGCCGAAGCGCTCACGGGCGGGAGGACGGCATGAAAACCAAAACCGTATTGCTCGGTGTCACGGGCAGCATCGCGGCCTACAAGGCGGCGGACATCGCAAACAATCTGACGAAGGCGGGCTACGCGGTCCGCGCGATCATGACCAAGGCCGCGACGGAGTTCATCACGCCGCTCACCCTGCGGACGCTGACGAAGAGCAAGGTTTACACGGATATGTTCGAGCCCGCCCCGTATGAGGACGTGCGGCACATCTCCTTGGCGCGGCAGGCCGATCTGTGCCTGCTCGCGCCGGCCACGGCCAACATCATCGGGAAGCTGGCCGCCGGGATCGCGGACGACATGCTTTCCACGGTGCTCATGGCCCTGCGCGGCGTGCCCGTGCTGATCTGCCCCGCCATGAACACGGCGATGTACGAGAATCCCATAACGCAGGGAAACATCGAGAAGCTGGCGGCGCTGGGCTATCGCTTCATCGAGCCGCGGGAATCCCTGCTCGCGTGCGGCGATCTCGGAAGGGGCGCTCTGGCCGACGTCGAAACGATCATGGCGGAGGTTGTGGCCCTGCTCGAGGCGTAAGGAACCCTAACGAATCCCAACGTCAATCCCGGGTGGCGATCAGGCGCGCGGCCTCATCCATATCCTCCTCCCCGAGCACGGTGAAGCCGGCGTTTTGCAGGTATTCCGCAGCCATGCCCCGCCCCGCCTTCTTCGTTCCGCCGAAGCTGCCGTCGTAGATGCGCTTGCTGCCGCAGGAGGGGCTGTCCTGCTTTAGGATTGCGAACGCGACGGCGTGTTCCCGCGCGAGCCGCAGGGCTTCCGCCGCGCCCGCCTCGTATGCGCGCGTGACATCCTCCCCGGTCCGCGTCCGCACCCGGTCGCCGACGCGCTGCGCGTCCGGCCGCGGCGTCGGCAGTCCGCCGAACACCTCCGGGCAGATGGGGACCAGCCGGCCTTCCTCCTTCCAGCGGAGGAAGCGAGGATCGGTTTCGGGGATGTCGGCGCCGTCGTAGCGGACGGTGCGCCCGCCGTACAGGCATTCGCTGACCAAGATCTTTTTCATGGTGCGCACTCCTTCTCCCGCCGCGCGCAATCCGGCCGCGGCCGTTGGGATTCGTTACGGAATAAACCGGACGTTTGGCTTTTAATATCCCCGCCGATTGAGGGAGGTCACTGAAAAAGTCGGCATTGGGCCCGGAACACATGGGGACGGTTCATTTGTGTAACACATACAATGTTGGAATTGTGCGATTTACCGGCACGGGCCACAGTGCCAAACCTGCC
>JAITLA010000079.1 GCA_031278145.1 Eubacteriales Family XIII. Incertae Sedis bacterium | reverse complement strand
TGGGCAGGTTTGGCACTGTGGCCCGTGCCGGTAAATCGCGCAATTCCAACATTGTATGTGTTACACAAATGAACCGTCCCCATGTGTTCTGCGCCCAATGCCGACTTTTTCAGTGGCCTCAGCCGGGCCGGGCGGCTTCCCCGTCGAGGATGCCCTTGATGACGGCGACGGCGTTGTCGATGTGCGTCGCGAGGGGGGCTTCCCGCACGCTGACGACGTATATGCCGCAGCGGTTGATCGGCAGCAGCACCTTGGCCGCGCGGCTCGCGCCAACGGCTTCGGCGATCCGCGGGCTGAGCTCGCCCATGAGGGCGTTGGCGTTCAGGATTGCGATGACGCCCGTGATGATATCGACGTTTTGGACGTTGTGTACGATGGCGTTCTCGCCGGTGGCGCCCTCGTCCGCGCCGGCCTTGAGCATGCGGTCCGTGGCCGTCGCGTTCGTTCCGAGGGCCAGCACCTTTGCGTTCGGCGCGGAGGCCTTGAGTTTTTCCACGATGCTGCGTCCGATGCCGCCGCCCTGTCCGTCTATAACCGCTATTTTCATTTCAAACCGCCTTTCCGCGCGCCCCGCGCAGCCTCATTCTTCGGTGTCCCGCGCGGTGATGACGACCGTGCGCCGCGCCGCGTCCCAATCCACCCGCGCGCCGAGGCTTTCCGCGATGAAGCGGACCGGGACCAGCGTCCGGCCGCCTCGAAGGACGGGCGCCGCGTCCAGAGGGATCTCTTCCCCGTTCACCCACGCCACGCTCTCTCCGATCCGCAGCTTTATCTCCGCGCCGTCCTTCTCCGCGGTCACGCTGCGTTCCGCCTCGTTCCAGAGCGGCTCTGCGCCCAGCGCCTCGAAGATATAGCGCATCGGAACCAGCGTCCGGTCGTTCTCGATGACGGGATCGACGTCGGGCAGCGACAGGCGTTCGCCGTCGATTTCGATCTTGATAAGCCGGCCCGCCTGCGGCAGGGCGCTCTCGGGTTTCGCGCGCAGCAGCGCGACGCGCTGAATATTTCCGTCCGTTGCAGCCTCCGCGACGGCGAGGGCGATCCCGTCGTCGTTGAATTGGCTTATGTTGTAGAAGCGTAGGGGGACGATCTCGGCCCCGTTGCCGTTCAGCACACATATGCTAAATTCGTTTGAAGCGAAGTCGCTCGCGAGATAGAGGTCGGTCTTGCCCCGCCCGGGCCTCTCGTAAAAGCCGTAGCTCCAAAAGGGCGTTATGCGGTTGCCGTCCCGGTCGATCAGGGCCGAGGGCTGTATCGTGAACGCCGCGTTCGCGTAGCTCACCAAAGCGTGTTCCCGGTGGAAGGGCTGCGCGCTGAAGAGATTCGGCTCGATGACAAAGGCGCCGGTCGTGTCGATGTAGCCGTAAAGACGGTAGGCCGTCCACTCAGCGCCGTCCCCCGTGTAATACCGGAATTCCGTGTTCACGCAGGCGACGGCCCGCCCCCCGTAGAAGGACGGGTCCCGGTTGGCGTCCACGTTTTCATCCGCCGCCAGCGTGATGGGGATCGCGATTTGATTCTCCTTGTCGATGTAGCCGACGCGTCCGGCCACCTGCACATAGGCAAGCCCCTCGCTGAAGGGCAGCGCCAGATCGTAGGCGCAGGGAATGATCAACTGCCCGGCCCGGTCGATAAAACCCCACTTGCCGTCGGCGTCTTGCACGGGCGCGAGGCCCTCACGAAAGTACGAGGCTCCCTTGAAGCGCGGCGGGATTGCGAGCGTGCCGGTCGCGTCCAGATAGCCCCATAGGAGCTCCCCGGCCGCGGAAGCCGTGCTTGTATCCACCGCCACAGCGGCCATACCCTCGTGAAAATCCTCCATGTGGGCGTAGCTGCCCGGCGGGATCAACTCGCGGCCCGTTTTGTCCACGTAGGTGTTCAGGCTGCCCGGCGGCGCTCTGAGCTCGCCCGGCTGCCAAACCCTGTCGTCCTCGATGTAGCGGCCCGCGATCATGAAGCCGTCCGAGAAGGTATTTGCAATGTCGTAATCCGCGCGGAACAGCACCGTCCCCCGCCCGTCGACAGCCAGATAAAAGGAATCGTAGTTCCCGTCCCGGTCCGTCATGCCCAAGGAAAGGCCGAACACGCCGTCGCCGCTCATCTGTCCGCCGTAGCCGGTCAGGTGCGCGCCGTGCAAATCCAGCCACGAGATATCCACGGTGGGCATATCCGCCGCCCAAGCTTCCCTGCCGCCCGAAGCCGCCGCTTGGTCTGCGGCGATAAGGGAAGCGCCGGGGGCGAAGGGGTCCGCGTCCTCTGCCGCGCGCGCGGGTGCGGCGAAGGGAAGGCTGAGCGCCAAGGATAGAACCACCGCCGAAAAGGCGGCCGCTTTTCGCGCCGGTTTTTCCGGGGGAAGTTTTGTTTTCATGTAAAAAACCTCCTGTTTTGCGATTGCTTTTGACGCGTTTGTGCGTCGTGCGTCCTTGCATGTATTGTATCATATTGCGTGGGTCTTGTATGCCGGAAATTTTTTTAGTACAATACAAGTATGAAAAATGTTTGGTTACAGTTCAAAGGTTCAATCGAAACTATTCAAACGCCGCGATAGTTTTACCCGTTCAGGGTACAAGTACACTTCCGGGCACGCGTGTTCGGATCGGGTTCTGCCGACCTATTTGGCTCCCGCAGCGTACTCGAAGCTACGTGAGGAAGCCAATATAGGGCGGCAGGTTCCGAGATGGGCGAAATTTGCGTGGGGTTTGAATAGTAACCGGTTATCACTCCACGGATAATCCGCAACGATAAATAAGATTGCATTCCGGCCCGCGTCTATGGTATGATAACCGCATACAAGGCGCTTGTTGCGGCGTGCTTGTACCACGCGAAAGCG
>JAITLA010000077.1 GCA_031278145.1 Eubacteriales Family XIII. Incertae Sedis bacterium | reverse complement strand
CAGGTTTGGCACTGTGGCCCGTGCCGGTAAATCGCGCAATTCCAACATTGTATGTGTTACACAAATGAACCGTCCCCATGTGTTCCGGGCCCAATGCCGACTTTTTCAGTGGCCTCGGTTTTACCCGTCCGGGGTACAAGTACCCTTCCGGGCACACGTGTTCGGAGCGTAAGCGAACGGGTAAAAATAGCGTGGTGGCTGAGTAGTAACCATTTACAAAGTAAACCTATATTTTGACGCGGCGAGAACGCTTTGGGTTCCATGGCGCCCGCGGAATGGGCAAAACGAGGAAGGGGGCAGACGGGGCGTCCGTTCGATTGCGGCATCGCCGCCGCGTTCGCGGGCCGCGAGCGAAACGCGGACCGGCAAAACGACCGCCCCGCGGTCTTGCCGCAGGGCGGGTTATTTTTGCCCGACCAATTGCGAAAATTCGATGAAAAACATGCCAAAGCAAAACAATGAATAGACTGCGCTTGATACGCACAAGATTATCCCTATATGCTTCTCCGCCCGCTTGCTTACCATCCGGCGCGCTGTTCCATAGCGCCGCGCGTTCCCGTTCAGGGATCGAGCCCCGCGCAGGCGGCCCGCTGCGGCAGATACTCCCGCAGCCTCGCCAAGACCTCCTCCAAATTCAGGGGCTTGCCGATATGGCCGTTCATGCCCGCTTCCAGGCAACGCTCAACATCGTCGCGGAATACGTTGGCCGTCATCGCGAGGATCGGAATCTCCTTCGCGCGCGCGATGTCGAGCGCGCGGATCCGCCTCGTGGCCTCGTATCCATCCACCTTGGGCATCTGCAAATCCATGAAGATGATGTCGTAGCGCGCGGGCGCCTCGCGGAAGATCCGCACGGCCTCCGCGCCGTTTTCCGCGCAGTCCATCGAGAGGCCCGTCGGCGCCAGCAGCGCCGCCACGACCTCCCTGTTGATCTCTATGTCCTCGGCCAGCAGCACGCGATACCCGCTGAAATCGTCCGCCGTTTCCCGCTCCTCGTTCTCGGCGGGCGCCGGCTCCCGTGCCGCGTCCTCCTCCGGCCGAGAAAGCGCCTCCGCGCCGCGTTGCGCCCGCATCGTAAACGCGAAGGTGGAGCCCTTGCCCGGCTCGGATTCGATCCATATGCGGCCGCCCATCATATCCACGATGCGCTTTGAGATCGCAAGCCCGAGCCCCGTCCCGCCGAACTCGCGCGAGGTGCTGTTTTCCGCTTGCTGGAAGGCGGAAAAAAGACGCGTCTGCTGCTGCGCGCTGATGCCTATCCCCGTGTCGCTGACCGCAATCCGGATGGTGCATATCCCGTTTTCTTCCCCTTCCAAATACGCGTCGAGCCGTATCGAACCTCCCTCCGGCGTGAATTTTATCGCGTTGGACAGCAGGTTTGTGACCACCTGCGTCAGGCGCTGATCGTCGCCCAGGAGGCAGCGCGGGATCTTGTCGTCGATGCGCAGGCCGAAGTGCTGCCGCTTCTCTTCCCTGCGGAAGTTGTTGACGCCGACCGCCTTCTGCAGGCATTTTTCGAGGTCGAATGCCGCAGAGGCGAGCTCCAGCTTGTTCGCCTCTATCTTCGACATGTCCAGCACGTCGTTGATCACGCCCAGCAGGTGGGTGGAAGCGCCTTCGATCTTCTCAAAGGCGTAATTTTTTCGCTCCGGATTGTCGGCGGATTTTCCGATTGCGGTCATGCCGATGATGGCATTCATCGGCGTGCGCATTTCGTGGCTCATATTCGAGAGAAAATCGCTTTTTGCGCGGGAAGCGGCTTCCGCTTCGTCCTGCGCGTGGACGAGGTCCCGTATCATCTCGTTGCGTATGATGGCATTGGCCAGCACGAGCGCAATGGGAAGGAGGCTGTGTTCCTCGTCCTCCGAAAAGCTCCTGTCCGTATGGCAATTGTTGAACGCGACGGTACCCCAAAAGATTCCGCGGAAGATCACGGGAAACACGAGCGTGGAATATATGTTGAACTGCGAGAGGAACGCGCGTTCCTCCTTGGAATACGCCTTGGAAACGCGCCTTACGGGCTGCCCCGCCGAGAGCGGTTCGTACCATCCGGGGAGTGTTTCACGGTAGGGAAATTCGATGACGCCTTTGTGGAGGTTCAGGCTTATGTTCTCGTAAAAGGCGTCCGCGGTGTTGAAAAACTCGGAAACCTCGTGTACGAAGGCGACTTCTCCGTCCTTCAGGACGTTTTTCCACACGGCGATGCAGTCGATCTCCATGGTGCGCGCCGCGAGCGACATCCCGTCGCGCAGCACGGTTTCGGGCTCGTCCGGATTCAGATCGAACAGGGCGGTCGCGATGTCTTGCATCGAATGGGTCAGTATGTCCGATTTGCCCTTCTCTTTGAGGAATATGCGGTTCTGAAACACGACGATGGCGGAGATGAAAAGGCCGGAAACGATCAGGGACTGGATGTGATCGAGGTATTGCAGGGGACCCGTGAGCTCCTTCACCAACGCGTCGAAGGGCGGCACGGCCGAGGCCGCATAGCAGACGACCACCCAGACGATATGGGTGATAAGGAAGATGAGGCGTGCCCGGCCCTTTGACAGGACGAAGATCAGTACGACGGACATCGTGAAATAGGACGAAACGCCGCTTTGCACGCCACCCATCGCGAACAGCGCCGCAGGCATCAGCACGTCGCACAGGGAGAAGAGGATCAGCCAAGAGCCGATCCGGTGCTTGTTGAATACGTTGCAAAAGACGAACAGAATGGAAACGGAAACGACGATGCACAGCAGCACGAGGACGATGGCGAGCCCGCTTCGCATGAGGATGCGCGTGAGGATGGCGACGATCACTCCGATGATGCCGAGGATGCACACCATGTTTGTCGTGCGCGCTTCCAAGGACAGATTTTCGGAGAACATATAGTATTCGATGAATTTTTTCAATCTCGACATGCACCCATACTCCCATATCCGCACAGCATCCATACTTTAACATTATACGCGCTGCGTATTCCGTTTGTCAATCATAACAGTCAAGAAAATGAAGGCTTGACAGGGAGCGGGGGGGGGTACGGTTCAAATGTGGGCCTGCGGGAGGCCACTGAAAAAGTCGGCATTGGGCCCGGAACACATGGGGACGGTTCATTTGTGTAACACATACAATGTTGGAATTGCGCGATTTACCGGCACGGGCCACAGTGCCAAACCTGCC
>JAITLA010000054.1 GCA_031278145.1 Eubacteriales Family XIII. Incertae Sedis bacterium | reverse complement strand
GGGATATGTTCTCGTATACGAATTCGTTCGTGAGCATGGCGAGACAGGCCCCGACGCAGACCAGCATATGCGTCCTGAAGCCGGCCGGGTGGCTGCGCGCGCCGCGCTCCATGCCGATCACGCCGCCGATGAAGACGGCCAGCACGAGGCGTATGACGGTTGAAACGACGTTTACGTCGTTGAGATGGTTGAAGTAGTCGTAAATGGATTGCATGTTTCCTTATATAATATATCTCTCCGCTGCCGGGGAATTCTCGAGTGGCACCTTCCGGCCGGTTACTGCGTAAATGGGGATAGGTGCGCACGGTAAATTCCAACCGGCTGAAGGAGGTCACTGACAAAGTACACACGGGGACGGTTCTTTTGTGTATTGGGCAGGTTTGGCACTGTGGCCCGTGCCAGTAAATCGCACAATTCCAACATTGTATGTGTTACACAAATGAACCGTCCCCATGTGTTATGCGCCCAATGCCGACTTTTTCAGTGGCCTCCTGTAGAGGCGGGGGACTGACGCCGTCGTTCAACGCGGAACCGTTTTTGCGCTGCGCTCCTTTGCATCCGGCCACGTCCTTTGCGGCGTTGCGAAGAGCGGAGAGGATTCCCAAGCCCAAAGCCGCCCGCCTCCGAACCGTAACCTTTCTTGCCGCGCCGCGCCGGCGTATTTTGCGGAAAAACAACAAAAACGAGAAAAAATATGCTATACTGTCCTGTAAGAACCGATATTGCGAAGCCGGAAAGGAGCCACGCGCCATGTCGAAATCGGAAACAAAGGGGACCTACTATATCACAACGCCGATTTATTACCCCAGCTCGAACCTGCACATCGGCCACACCTATTGCACGGTCATGGCCGACGCGATGGCGCGCTTCAAGCGGATGACGGGCTACGACGTCATGTTCCTGACGGGGACCGACGAGCACGGGCAGAAGATCCAGAAGATCGCGGCGGAGAACGGCCTCACGCCGCAGCGGCACGTGGACGGGATCGTGGCGGGCATCAAGGAGCTGTGGAAGACGATGGAGATCTCCTACGACGACTTCATCCGCACGACGGAGGACCGGCACAAGCGCCGCGTGCAGGAGATCTTCCGCAGGATTGACGCGCGGGGCGATATCTATCGCGGCGAATACGAGGGCCTGTACTGCACGCCCTGCGAGGCTTTTTGGACGGAAACGCAACTTGCGGACGGCCGATGCCCGGACTGCGGGCGCCCCGTCGAGCCCGCGCGCGAGCCCGCCTACTTCTTCCGCCTTTCCAAGTACGCGGACAGGCTGATCGCACTGTTTGAGGACAACCCCGAATTCCTGCAGCCCGACGCGAGAAGGAACGAGATGCTGTCCTTCGTCCGGCAAGGCCTCGACGACCTCTGCATCTCGCGTTCCTCCTTCGACTGGGGCATCCCCGTTCCCATCGAGGAAGGACAGGTGATCTACGTTTGGCTCGACGCGCTGTCCAACTACATCACGGCGCTCGGCTGGCCGGAGGAACGCGAAAAATACGACAGGTACTGGCCGGCCGACGTCCATCTCGTGGGCAAGGAGATCGTCCGCTTCCACACGATCATCTGGCCCGCCATGCTGATGTCTATGGACCTGCCTCTGCCCAAGCGGGTGCTGAGCCACGGCTGGTTGCTGCTGGAGGGCGGCAAGATGTCGAAGTCGCGGGGCAACGTCGTGGACCCCGTGAAGCTGATCGGGCGCTACGGCGTGGACGCGCTGAAGTATTTCCTGCTGCGCGAATACAGCTTCGGCCAGGACGGCCTCTACACGAACGAGCTCATGCTGCACCGCATCAACGCGGACCTCGCGAACGATCTCGGCAACCTCGTCAGCCGCACCGCCGGCATGATAGAGCGCTACAGGGGCGGAACGGTCCCCGCGCCGAAGCCCGCGAAAGACGCGGCTGCGGCTTTGGACAAGGATTTCGCCGATACGGCGACCGCAGCCGCGGCGAAGGTGGAGCACTGTATGGATCGCTTCGTGTTCAATCGCGCCATGGAGGAGATCTGGAACGTCGTCGCGAGAACGAACAAATACATAGACGAAACCGCACCCTGGGTCCTCGCGAAGGACGCGGCGGACGCGGATCGCCTCGACACGGTCCTCTACAATCTCGCGGAAGCGCTGCGCATCATCTCCGTGCTGATCACGCCCTTCATGCACACGACGGCCGAGGAGATGCGGCGGCAGCTCGGCATGGCGGACGAGGCCGCGCTGTGGGAGGACGCCTCCCGCTTCGGCAAGCTCGGCCGCGCGACGGTCAAGAAGGGCGAGCCGCTCTTCCCGCGGATCGACACGGAAAAAGAGTTGGAAGCATTGGAAGCAATGCAGACAAGGTGAAGGGCATGTATTTCGATTCGCACGCGCACATAAACAACGAAGGCTATACGGACGCGCAGCGCGCGGAGCTGATCGCCGCGATAGAGGCTTCGGACGTTTCCTACGTCGTCGATGTGGGCTTCGACCTCGGAAGCTCCGTCATGGCCGCCGCGCACGCGCGGCGCCATCCGTGGTGTTACGCCGCCGCGGGCTTTCATCCGCACAACGCGAAGGACATGGACGAGGAAGCCTTCCTCCTGATACGCGGTCTGGCGCGGAAGGAAGAGGTCGTGGCCGTCGGCGAGATCGGCCTCGACTACTATCGCGACATCTCCCCGCGCGAGGCGCAGCAATACTGGTTCAGGCGGCAGATCGCGCTGGCCCTCGAGCTCGGCAAGCCCATCATCATCCACGACCGCGACGCGAACGAGGACGTGCTCCGGATACTCAAGGAGGAAGGCGTCTTTCGGCGCAACCCCGTGGGCCTGCTCTTGCACTGCTTCTCGGGCAGCCGCGATCTGGCCCTGCAATACGTGAAGCTCGGCGCGATGATCTCAATCGCGGGCCCCGTCACATACAAGAACGCGCGCAAGACCGCGGAGGTCGCGGAGGCCGTCCCGCTCGACCGCCTGCTCATAGAAACGGACGCGCCCTATCTGACGCCGGAGCCCTTTCGCGGAAGGCCCAATGCCTCGCCGCTCGTCGCGTACACGGCGGCGCGCGTCGCGGAGCTTCGGGGGATGCGGACGGAGGCGCTCGCCCGCGCCACGCTGGAAAACGCCGTGAAATTCTTCGGAATCGACTGAGGACATATGGAGCATCGGGCCATCGCCGCAATCAGGAATACGGTCGCGGAGCACGCGCTGATCGAGGAGGGTATGCAAATCGTCGTCGGCCTCTCGGGGGGACCGGATTCGAGCTGCCTCTTTCACGCGCTGGCCTCGCTGCGCGGCGCGCTGCGCTTCGGGCTTTCGGCCGTGCATGTGAACCACGGCCTGCGGCCGGGCGACGCGGAGCGGGACGCGCGCTTCGCCGCCGAGCTCTGCCGCGCGTCGGACGCGCCCTTTTTCGCCTGCGCGCGCGACGTGCGCGCCCTCGCGCGCGCGCGCGGCCTCGGCGCGGAGGAGGCCGGGCGCGCGGCGCGCTATGAGGTTTTCCGCGAAACGGCCGCGCGGATCGCCGCCGAAAAGGCCCTGCCGCCCGCGCGCGTGCGGATCGCGGTCGCGCACAACAAGAACGATCAGGCCGAAACCGTCCTCATGCGCATCCTGCGCGGAACGGGTCCCCACGGGCTCGCGGCCATGCCCTACCGCCGGGAGGACGCGGGCGGCTTCGTCCTGATCCGGCCCCTGCTGGACGTCCCGCGCGCGCTCGTCGAGGCATACTGCGCCGCCGCCGGGCTCGCGCCCGCGCGGGACCGCAGCAACGCGGAGGCCGTCTACCTGCGAAACAGGATACGCCTCGCGCTGCTGCCGGCGCTCGAAGAAGGCTACAACGAGAACATCATCGAGGCGCTTGTGCGGCTCGCGGCGAGCGCCGCCGAGGATCGCGCCTACTTCGATGAAATCACGGACGGCCTGCTCAAGGAAGGCCGCGCGACGGCGGAGGGCGCCTTCGAAATGCCGGTTGCCTTGCTTGCGGAAGCGCATCCGGCGCTGCGCCGGCGCCTGATCGTCCGCTGCTTCGAGCGCGTGGGCCTTGCACGGGACATCGCGGCCGTCCACCTCCGCGCGGCGGACGCGCTGATCGCGGGCGGGCACACCGGCAAGACCGTCGATTTCCCTGGCGGCTACAGGCTGTCGCTGCGCTACGACCGCCTGCGCTTCTTCGCCGCGGACCGGCCGGCCGCGCCCGCGCCGCTGCGGGAGCGGAGGCTGTCCCTCGACGATATCCGGGCCGGCCTTGCCGGGGAGGAAGAAGCGGGAAGCGGGCGGGACGCCGGCGCGCGCGCGAGGCCCATGGCGGGCACGCAGGCGGCTGCGCGCGCTTTCACGGCGGAGGCCGGCGCCTATACCCTCCGCTTCTCCCTGCATTCCGCCGCCCGCGCGGCGGAGGGCGCGGCCCGCGCGGACGCGTCTGCGAGCGAGGGCGCGGGCTGCGTTGCGCTGGATTTTGATCGCCTCGCCGAAGCGCACGCGGACATCTGCGTGCGGGGCCGCCGCCCCGGCGACTTCATGCGGCCGGCGGGCATGGACGGCACGAAGCGCATACAGGACCTGTTCGTGGACGCGAAGCTCCCGCGCGGGGAAAGGGACGCCGTGCCGCTCGTCGCGGCGGGCCGGGAGATCCTGTGCGTGCTCGCGGAGGGGCGGCTCGCGAGAAGGACGGGCAATTACGCCGTGACGGCCGCGACCGAACGCGTGCTGCGCATCGCGTATGCGCGGCGGGCCCGCGCTTGCCGGCCGGAGGAAGACGGGGAGAAAAACACATGAAGGATCTGTATATAATCGGCGCGGGCGGCTTTGGCCGCGAGGTGGCGGACAGCGTGCGCGCGATCAACGCGCACGAGCCAAAATACCGCATCGCGGGCTTTATCGACGACGACGCCTCCCTGTGGGGAAGCGTCAAGAACGACGTACCGGTGTTGGGTGGCAGGGAATATCTGAAAACGCTGCCGGCCGCCCCCGCAACCCGGGCGGTCATCGCCATAGCCGACGCGCGGAACAAGGAAGGGATCGCGGCGGATCTGCAAGCCTTCGTGACCTGGGTGAACATCGTGCATCCCACGGCGGTCGTTTCCGCGTACAGCGAGATGGGCTGCGGGAACGTCGTGCAGGCGCATGCCTTTGTGAGCGCGAACACGCGCATAGGGGACCACTGCATGATCAATACGAAGAGTGGGCTCGGCCATGACGCGGAGCTGCGGGATTACGTGTCCGTCATGAGCTTCTGTGACGTCACCGGCCATGTCCGCCTCGAAAGAGGCGTTTATCTGGGCACGAGCGTGGCGATCATCCCGGACGTCAAGATCGGGGAATACGCCTATATTTGCGGCGGAAGCGTCATTTTCAAGGATGTGAAAGCGAACGCGGTGATGATAGGGAACCCCGCAAAACAGGTAAAATGACGGAAACGATGAAATTCAGCAAGCTGCGAAAAAATCTAAAAGAGGATTGCGATGGGTTTCCCACCGTAAAGCTGGCCGTCCTCGCCGATTGGTCGACGCAGTTTCTCGCGCAGGCCCTGCGCGGCTATGCGTATGAAAGGCGCCTCAACCTCGTTGTCTACGAAGCTTCGGGGCGGCTTGAAACGGAAATACTTGACACGGACGGCGGGTTGTATGCCTTTGCGCCGGATTTTGTCCTGTTTTTCCCTTCTGCCGAAGGGCTTCGGGACCGCTTCTACGATTTGGCGGAAGGGGAAGAAAACGGCGCATCCGCGCTCTCCGGCCCGGATTTCGCCGCGGCGGAAACGGAGCGCATAAAGACGCTCGTCGCGCACTTGTGCGCGCATACGGATGCCAAATGCATCGTCTGCAATTACTGTGAATTGGACGACGCGGTGTATGGCAGCCTTGGAGCGGTTCACGACGACGCCTTGCCTCGGATGATTCGCGGGGTGAACGAGGGGCTTGCGCGGGCCTTGTCAACGAACGCGCCGCCAAACGGCGCTGTGGCATCCATTGCGGATATCAACGCGTTGCAGATTGCCAAGGGGCGTGAAAACGCCTTCGACCCGCGCCTTTACTGCGTTTCGGGCTGCGTATTCGGCCTGGGGTTCCTGCCCTTTGTCGCGGAGCGGATCTTGGGCGTCATGGACGTTCTCTCCGGCCGTGTGCGCAAATGCCTGATCGCGGATCTCGACGACACGCTCTGGGGCGGCATTGTGGACGATGTGGGCACGGAGGGCATACAGCTGGGCGAGCTCGGCCTCGGGCGCGCGTTTTCCGATCTGCAAAGATGGCTGCGCGCGCTTTCACGCCGCGGCGTCGCGCTTGCGATATGCAGCAAGAATGACGAAGCGACGGCGAAAGAGCCTTTTTTGAAGCATCCCGACATGGTCTTACGCCTTTCGGATATCACGGTTTTTGTTGCGAATTGGAACGATAAGGTGTCCAATATCCGGTATATCGGCGAGCGCTTGCGTATCGGCTTTGACAGCATGGTTTTTATCGACGACAGTCCTGTGGAACGGGATTTGGTCAGACGCATGTTGCCCGAAATAGCCGTGCCGGAGCTTCCGAAGGATGCGAGCCTTGTGTTGCGGAGCTTGCAGGCGGCCAATTTCTTTGAAACGAGCGCCGTTTTGGACGAGGACCGGCGGCGCGTCGGCATGTACAGAGCGGAAAGCCGCCGCGCGGAAACGGCGGCGCGGACGGAGAACATCGACGAATTCCTCAAATCCCTGGGGATGACCGCGCGCTTCACGCCTCTTGACGCGTTCTCCATACCGCGCGCCGCACAGCTTACGCAGCGTTCCAACCGGTTCAACCTGCGGACGAAGCGCTACACCGAGCAGGATTTGCGGAGGCTTGTGGAGAATCCGGCGTACATCGCGCGCTGCCTTGCGTTGCGGGATCGCTTTGGGGATTACGGCATCGTGGGCGTCGCCATCCTGAAGCGAGAGGAAGGCGGCTTGGCCCTGTTTCTGGACACGCTGCTGCTGAGTTGCCGCGTTTTGAAGCGCGGCGTCGAGGAATTTATGTTCAATGAACTCGTGGCGCTCGCGAAGGCGGCGGGCGCGGAGGCCCTGATCGGCGAGTATATCCCCACGGCAAAAAACGACATGGTTGCGAATTTATTGGAATATTTTGGGTTTTGGCGCGCGGATTTTGGATGTGAAAAGCCGGCGCCTCCGGAGGCTTTGCGGGAAAACGGCGTCCGCCTGCGGCTGTCCGTGTCGGACTATACGGAGAAGCGGACGCATGTGGAGAAGCAAGCGTGAGGATTCATCACATCTTGGGCAGAAACCTCGGTTTGATTGAGATTGCGGAAGGTTTGAAATGAGCGAAGCCGAAATAATGGAAAAATTAAGGGAGATCTTCTGGGATTTCTTCGAGGACGACAAGCCGGATTTGCATATCGAAACGACGAGCGAGGATCTGCCAAGCTGGGATTCCGTCATACACATACAGCTTGTGTATGAGATAGAGGAAGCCTTTGGCGTGCGATTTGAAGCGGACGACATCATGAAGATGAACAAGCTGCGCTTCATTGTGGACAGGCTGCGCGCACTCGTGCGGTAGAATCTCCGCAGGCGCCGGTGCGCGCGGGCGGCTACAGCACCTTCGACAAAAACTCCCGCAGGCGCTCGTCCTTGGGATTCCCGAACAGCTCCGCGGGCGTGTTCTGCTCCGTCACGCGGCCGTCGTTCATGAACATGACACGCGTCGCGACCTCGCGGGCAAAGCCCATCTCGTGCGTGACGATCACGGTCGTCATGCCGGTTTCGGCCACGTCGCGGATCAGATCGAGCACCTCTCCGACCATCTCCGGATCGAGCGCGCTCGTCGGCTCGTCGAAGAGCATGAGCTTCGGCTCCATGGCCAAGGCGCGCACGATGGCGACGCGCTGCTTCTGCCCGCCCGACAGCGTTGCGGAATACGCGTGCGCCTTGTCCGAGAGGCCGATGCGCTCAAGCAGCGACAGCGCGTCCCGCGCGGCGTCCTCCCTGCTCTTCAGCCGCAGCTTCACGGGCGCGAGCGTGATGTTTTCGAGTATGGTCATATTGGGAAAGAGGTTGAAGTGCTGGAACACCATGCCGATGTGGCGCCGCGTCGCGTCCACGTCCCGGCGCGGGTCGGTGATGTCCTCCCCGTCAAACCAAACCTCGCCGCTCGTCGGAACGTCCAGCAGGTTCAGGCAACGCAGGAAGGTGCTCTTGCCGGAGCCGGACGGCCCGATGATCGCGACCTTCTCACCCTGCCGGATGTGCTCGCTGATGCCGTTCAGCACCCAAAGCTCGCCAAAGCGCTTGCGCAGATCAACTGTTCTTATCACTCCGCGCAAACCTCCTCTCGATGCGTTTTTGCACGCGCGTGAGCACGAATGTGAGGATCAGATAGAGGATGGCCGCAAGCAGGAAGGGCGTGAAATCGTAGGTGCGGCTCTTGATGTTGTTGGCCATCTTCGTCAATTCATTGACTGCGATATAGCCCGCGATGGAGGTTTCCTTCACGAGGGCGATGAATTCATTGAAGAGCGCGGGCAGGACGTTTTTGACCGCCTGCGGCAGGATGATGAAACGCATCGTGGTTCCGCGCGAAAGCCCGAGCGAGCGCCCCGCCTCCGTCTGGCCGATGTCCACCGACTGTATGCCGCTGCGGAATATCTCGGAAACGTAGGCGCCCGAGTTGAGGCCGAAGCCGATGAAGCAGGCGGTCAGCCCGTTCGGTATGGCCGCCAGGCTGTACAGGATCAGAAGCTGCACGACCAAGGGCGTGCCGCGTATCACGGTCGTGTAGGCCTCGCACAGCAGGTTCAGCGCGCGCAGAACCGGATTCCGGGAGCCCTGCGCCGCCACCTTCGCGCTCGCGACCAATATGCCGATTGCGATGCCTATGGCGCAGGCCACGGCGGCGATCATGAGCGTCAATTCAAGGCCCCGCAGATACAGCTTCCAGCGGTCTTCGACCAAGAGGGCTCGCGACAGGCTGTGGGCGATCTTTAAGAGTGTTTCCATAGAATCGGCACCTTATGCATGACGGCGAACGGCGCGCCCGTTTCCCGCTTGCGCGGAGCGCAAACGGGAAACGGGCGTTGTTCGCCTTTATCGCTCAAATACTTCAATCAAAACCACGCGCCGCCTATTCTCCGAGCGTGGTGGCGTCCATATGCTTCTGAATCAGCGCGTCCACCGTGCCGTCCGCCACGGCCGCGTCGAGCACCTTGTTGACGACGGCGAGCAGCTCCGCGTTGCCCTTCGCGACGGCCATGGAGGTATCCTCCTGCGTCACGGGATCGGGCAGCAGCTCCAGTTTTCCGCCGCTGTTCGCGACAACCCCTTCGGCGGGCTTGATGTCGAGCACGCCCGCGTCGGCCTTGCCGCTTTGCACCGCGTCACCGATGGCAATCGCGTCCTTGAAGCGCAGAACCTCGGCGCCCTCCACATCGTCCGTCGCAAAATCGTCGGAGGTGGTCGCTTCCTGCACGGCCACGCGCTTGCCCGCGAGATCGGCGCCGCTCGCGATGTCGCTGCCGGCGGGCACGATAACGAGCAGCCCGTTCTCCACGTAGACGCTCGAGAAGTCCACCTGCTCCGCGCGCTCGGGGTTTGCCGTCATGCCTGCGGCGATAAGATCGCCCTTGCCGCTCTTCAAGGCCTCGACCAGCAGATCAAAATCCATGTCCACGATGCGCAGCTCGACGCCGAGCTCGTCCGCTATCATCCGCGCGAGATCCGGGTCCGCGCCCACCACCTCGTCGCCGCTCAGATACTCGAAGGGCTCAAAGGTCGCGTTCGTGAGCATGACGAGCTCGCCGCTCTTCCGGATCTCGTCGAGCGAGCGGAAGCCCTTGCCGCAGGCCGTGAGCGCAAACAGCGCCGTCGCTCCGCAGAGCAGCAGAAGCGCAAATTTCTTTATTCCCATAATCCTCTCCTATTCCTCTCCTATTCCTCCCATTCCATCCTTTGCGCGCGCAAGCTTGCTTGGCGATTCGCATAGCCCATTATATTTTATAAATGGATTTGCTGTCAAGAGAATGTTGAAGAAGTTGCCACGCCGGAAGCCGGCCGTTGTTACGGTTCAGAGGCGGGCGAGATTTGTGCGAGGTTTGAACGACGGCGTCAGTCCCCCGCCTCTACAGGAGGTCACTGACAAAGTACACACGGGGACGGTTCTTTTGTGTATTGGGCAGGTTTGGCACTGTGGCCCGTGCCGGTAAATCGCGC
>JAITLA010000046.1 GCA_031278145.1 Eubacteriales Family XIII. Incertae Sedis bacterium | reverse complement strand
AGAAAGACAATATATTGAAGCAAGGTGTAAAATTTCATCGACGGAACTGTCAAATATCGCCGTCGCAAGTGTCAAATCTCAACGGCTCAAGTGTCAAGTCTGAGCCGCCGTATTCATTTACAACAAATGGCTCACAAATCACAGGTTTTCCGGCAAGAACATTATTCAAGTGCCAAGGTATTACAACCAACAAATCGTATTCGCTGCACGCATTTGGCGTAACCCGGTATCGAAACGTCGGAGCTTTTTCTTTTGTAAGAACATACCACCCTTTTAATTCTATGCCAAGCAAAGGCTCGACTTCCGGGGACAAAGTATTCACAAGCCTAACATCAGGGAAAGATTGGCTTGATCGACGGAAGGCGTAGTTGGATAGCTCTCCATTTGGATCCCATATGTTGCGCAACTTGTTCAAAACAGCAACCGTCTGAACCTCAATCGTCGAGCCAAGGACTGTATTTAAGGAAAACAAATCTCCCGCTTCCACGCCTTCGATGAAGGTTGCGGAATCAAAATAAAATGGAATCGCATGGAAACACAGGGGGACGGTTCTTTTGTGTCGCATTTGGCCGGTGTTTCGAGGAACCGTGCGCAATCGGATTCTTCCTCGAAGATGTTCTGCCGGTTGATTCCGCGCAGCATCACGCGGTAAACGCCCGTGCCGCTCTCTTGTCTTGGTTTTCTCGCCATATTTGTATTATACGACACAATGATTCGATTTGCAACACAAAAGAACCGTCCCCATTGTGTCCCCATTGTGTCCGAGCTTTCAACACAAAAGAACCGTCCCCATTGTGTCCCCGTTGTGTTCCCCATTGTGTTTCAAGCCGGGCCCGTCGCGCGATTCCGAAAGCGCGAAACGATTTCCGCCGTTCGCTCCGCGACGGCCGCTCCCGGCCGGCCTTGGCCGCCCATATGCAGCTCGTGCGGATAGCCCTCCCATTCGATCAGCGTGCAGCGCGCGCCCTCCGCCGCCGCGAACGCGCGCGTGGCCTCGATGGGACAGATCCCGTCCGCCGTTCCGTGCATCAGAAACAGGGGCTTCTCCCCGCCGCCGTGGCAATCGACAATCCGCCCGTGCATCAGATCGTCCGCCGTTTCATAGCTCTCCAGCGCGGTCAGCACGGAAATTCGGTCGTGGATAAGCCTGTCGCCGCGCATGGCCTCGAGGATCTGCGCGTTTCCGACCAGATCGGCGCCCAGGCCCGCAGCGAGCCCGAAATCGGGCTTGCACCGCGCGGCGACCTTCACGAAGCAATACAGCCACTTCGGTATGGGTTGACAGAGCGCGAGCCAAGGCGAGGCGGCGATGTACGCTGCGGGCAGCGCCGACAGCGGGCCGCGCAGACGATAATCCAGCGCGATGTTTCCGCCGAGGCTGTGGCCGTAGAGCACAATCGGCAGCGCCCCGTGCGCGTCGCGCGCGTATGCGATCAGGCTGTCCGTATCCCGCAGCACCGCATCCCGCGGCCCCGTGTGTCCGCGCCGCCCGGCGCTACCGCCGTGACCGCGCAGATCGAATGAAAACACGGAAATCCCACGTGCTTTGAGGATCTCCGCAAAGCCGTCAAAAAGGCCGCCGTGCTCGCCCACGCCGTGCAGCAGGCATAGGATCGCCACCGGATTCGCGGCCTCCCATCGGTAGCCCAAGAGCCCCGTCCCGCCCGATTTCAACCGAAACGATTCAAACAAGGATTCGCCTCCCTTCTACGAAAACGAAAAATTACACCCAATGCGCTTTCCTTTACATCAAGAGCACTTCACTCTTGCAAGGCGCGCGAAGGCGATGTAGAATATGCTCACACAGGCGCGCCGGTATTGTGAATCGTTAAACCTCATTCAGTGAAAGAGAAAGGAGAAAAACATGGATTTTGCCTCGTGCTCAAGAACCGTGCCCTCGCATTCCTGCGCGGGAACAAGCCACTGCGTTTTGTGCGGCAAGCGAATCGGCGCAATCCGATTCAAGGGACATTCTGTCTGCAAGAATTGCGTTGAGTATGCAAGAACGATCTCATAGCACACAGACAGACTTTGCCAAATCGTTTCGTTGGCTGTGACGCATGGCAGTGGAAAGCTTGTCCTCACACATGAAATCTGCCGGCCGTGCATGCGGGGCAGGCGAAAACCGGTCCGCCTGTCCCGTTGGCTATGTTACCATTCAAACGCCACGCGATTTTTACCCGTTTTGGGTACGACTATCGCGGCGTTTGAATGGTTTCGATTGAACGGCAACCGCCGCTCAAACCCCGCGCAAGCTTTTGAGAATCCTATCGAAGTCTTCCGGCGGCGGACACGAAAACTCCGTGTACGCGCCCGTTCGCGGGTGCCTGAAGCCGAGAAGTCCCGCGTGCAGCATCTGGGTTTCGACGCCCGGGGCTTTTTTTTTCGGACCGTAGAGCGGATCGCCGAGCAGGGGATGCTTGATATGCGCCATATGCACCCGTATCTGATGCGTCCGCCCCGTTTCCAGCCTGAGCGCAAGGCGCGTGAAGCCGCCGAAGCGCTCAAGCACCCTGTAGTGCGTGACCGCGGTGCGGCCGTCCTTCACCACCGCACGGCGCAGCCTGTTTGCGGGATCGCGGCCTATGGGCAAATCCACCTTGCCGGCATCCTCCGCAAAATTGTTGTGAACCACGGCCTCGTATTCGCGTGTCACTTCATGCCGCGCCAGCGCCTCCGACAGGGCGCGGTGCGCCCTGTCATTCTTCGCGACGACCAGCAGGCCGCTCGTGTCCTTGTCGATCCTGTGTACGATGCCGGGACGAATCACGCCGTTTATGGACGAGAGGCCGGCCGCACCGCAATGAAAGAGGACGGCGTTCACCAGCGTGCCGGTTTCGTTTCCGGGCGCGGGATGCACGACCATGCCCTTCGGCTTGTCCACGACGAGGACATCCTCGTCCTCATGGACGATCCGCAGGGGAATATCCTCCGCCGCGACGCGCAGGGGCTCCCGCGCGGGCACGAAGGGCGCAACCGCGTCCCCCGCCCGCAGAATGTAATGCTTGGATTTGCCCGCGTCGCCGTTCACGCGGACCGCGCCCCGCGCGATCAGGCGCTGCGCGTAGCTGCGCGAGAGCTCCGGCACGCACGCGGCGACAAAGCTGTCGAGGCGCATCCCCGCGTCGGCCTCCGCCGCGACGAAGACCCCGCATTCTTCCGCCCACTCCAAAAAAGCGTCATTCGGCGTGTTCATCGAGCGCCTTTTCCTTGCGCGCGCGAAGCTCCGAAGCCGCAAAATACAGCAGGAGCAAGCCGCAGCCCACGCAGACCGCCACATCCGCAAGGTTGAACACCGGGAACGGAAAGGGCCGGAACGCGAGATAATCCACCACATAGCCGAGGCGAAGGCGGTCTATGAGATTGCCGAGGCCGCCGCCCGCGACCAAGGCGAGGCCCGTGAGCAGCACGGGCGCGGACCGCCGCTTCAGGAACATGTAGACGATCAGCGCCGCGATCAAAAGCAGCGTGGACAGGATCAGGAACATGCGCTTGTCCTGCAGCAGATTGAACGCGGCGCCCGTGTTTTCGACATAGACGATGTGAAAAAGGCCGGGGATGAAGCGCAGACCCGCTCCGCGCACGCCGCGCAGGCGCAACGCGACCGCCCGCTTCACAAGCTGATCCGCAAAAACGACGCAGAGAAGAATCGCGTAGTAAATCAAACGCCCTCTCCCATCCTGAGATTCGTGAAGGTCTTCGTGTCCGCTCCGCCGAGTTCCGCGCTTGCCGGCGCTCCCGTGAACGGCGTGGTCACCGTTTCGACCGCGCTCGAAAAGGGCGGCTCGTCCGCCGCGTCCGGAAACAGCTCCGCGCTCAGCGTGTTGAAGCGTTCGAGCTCCGCCTCCAGCAGGGTCCTGAACCGGCTCTTGAATATGTTCAGCCTGTTTCGCAGCTTCACGGACTCCTCCGTAAGCCTCTCGACGGATTCCCGCGCCTCCCGCTGTATGCGCTCCGCGTCCATCTCGGCGTTCCTGAGCAGGATTTCCGCGCGCTTTTCGGCGCTCACGGAGATGTCCCCCATCAGGGCCTTGGCCGCCTCCAGCGTTTCCAGCACCGCGTTCTCGGAGCCCCTGTAGCGCTCGACCTCCTCCGTCAGGACGGCGATGCTCTCCTTGAGCCGTCTGTTGTCCTGTATCAGCTTTTCGAAATCCAGCGTGATCAGATCGAGGAAGCTGTCCACCTCTTCCTCTTTGTATCCCCGCACACCCTTGGTGAATTCCTTGTTCTGTATATCGAGCGGTGTAATCATCCTGCTGCGGCTCCTCAAAAAATCCCGACGATCAGATTGCGGATCAACTGGATCGCCAGCATCGCGACGACGACTGAAAAATCGAACATACCCGTATTGAAATTGCGCAGCAGACTGCGGCACGGCGCGACGATGGGCTCCGTGATCCGAACCAAAACCGCGTTGATCCGCTGCAGAAAACCGTAGGGCGTATAGCGATAAGGGTTGACGAACCAGCTCAGTACGGCGCGCGCGAGAAGCAGCATGGTCAGGACGTCGCATAATTTATAAATAAGATATCCCACCGGATTCATGTGTCCGCTACCTCCACGGCCCCTTTGTCCCGGCGGAGCTGAAATCTATCCCCGAATGCTCGGGAGGCGCGGTCACGTTCACATTCTCCGGAACAAACAGGAAGATATTGTTCGCCACCTTCTGCATGTTGCCGTTCAGCGCGTAGGTGGCGCCGCTCAGGAAGTCGAAGATCTTGCGCGCCACATCCGTTTCGACCTTTTCCAGATTGATGATGATGGGCTTGCGCGCCTTCAGGCTGTCCACCAGCTTGGGGCTCTCGTCAAAGCAGCTCGGCTCCGTGACGATCATATCGAGCCGGCTCGTAATCGTGTTTACGGCCTTGTTCATCGAGATCACCTTATCCTTTGGATCAACCTCCCTGAGCTCCGGCTTCCCCGTTCGATCCGAATGGTACGACGGTCGTACATCGACCGGCCGCCTTTCGATATAGGGATTTTTTTCTTCCTCCGGCTCCGAATCGTCCTCGATCTCTTCGATTCCCGCAAGCTCCTTGAATTTGGTCCAAATACTCGCCATACCTGCCTCCTGCTTATGCTTTGTCGCTGTGATTAAACGTAGTTCCCGGCGCCGAACACGGCCGTGCCCACGCGGACCATGTTCGCGCCCTCGAGGATGGCCGCGCCGAAGTCGTGCGACATCCCCATGGAGAGATATTGTAGGGCAAGCCTCTCATGCGAAACCCGCCGGAACGCGTCAAAGACGCCCTTCACCTGCCTGAAACAGGCTCTGACCTCCGGATCGGCCGCAACCGGGGCCATGCCCATGAAACCGCAAACGCGCACGTGCGCGCAGGTGTCCAGTATCTCTCGCGCCAGCGCGTCCGCCTCATGCACGGCGACGCCGAACTTGCTTTCCTCGCCGGCGGCGTTGATCTGAATCAGTATGTCCGCCACGAGGCCGTGCTGCGCCGCCCTTGCGTCGATTTCCTCGGCCAGCCGAAAGGAATCCACGGAGTGTATCAGCTTCACCTTGTCGATGATGTGCTTCACCTTGTTGCGCTGCAGATGCCCGATCATGTGCCAGTTGACGGGCCGCACGGCCCCGTACTTGTCCGTGATCTCCCGCACCTTGTTCTCGCCTATATCCGTCACGCCGGCCTCTATGGCCTCGTTGATCTCCTGCGGCGTTCTGGTTTTGGATACCGCGATCAGCGTGATCTCGCCGGGCGCGCGCCCGGCCGCGCGCGCGTATTCGTCGATGCGTCGGCGTATATCCGCGATGTTTTCTTGAATCCCCATAGGACCTTTGACCCCGTCATTGCCCAAACTGTTCCGGATCGCGCAGGATCTCCTCGTATATGTTCACGGTCCCAACCCGCTTGCCGTCCTCGTCGGTGAACGAGGACATGGATATGATCGACCGGTCGCCGTCGCTGCGCAGAACATTCACGGGTATGAATTTGAATTCTCCGCTCTTCTGTTTTGCGTACACGCCGACCGTCCCGTCCCGCGACGCAATGCTCTCGTTGTCCACGAGCAAGCCGCGGTAATCGGCGACGACTACCGTCGCTTCCGTGCTCCGCAGGCGCGCCAGACTTTCGTAATATCTGTCGAAACCGAGGAGGACCATCCACGCGTCGCCCCCGTCCGTGACCCGCTCTATCCTGCCGCTGACCTCGCCGTCCCGCATGCGCGCCGTCACGGCCTCGCCGCTCTTGTAGTTCACGACGGCACCCGACTCCTTGTCAAGCCAGAACACCATGTACCACTGCGCGTTGTCCAGGAGCTTGTATATCGGATCGCCCCGCGTGACATAACCGTCATGCCGCGTGACGTTCACGACGGGCCCCGCGGCGTCCGCGACCGCCTCCCGCGTGAGGGCCTCGATGTTCTCAAAGGAAAACAGGGGCTCATAGCCGTCTATGTAATAGCTGACGATGCCGGTCTTCGGCGCGGCGTTCTCTTCGAGAACCACGCCGTCTGCGCCTATGCGCGCGCGCAGATCGGCCAGTTCCTCGGACGCGGCGGCTTCGGAATCCGTTTCGGACGCGGCGGGCACGCTACCGCCGACGATATCCAGTAGCTTCACATCCTTGCGCACCTTGACGCCTTCACCCACGTAATAGCGGATCTCGCCCGTGCGCGCGGCCAGATAGACCGTTTCATCGCGGACGATATAGGCTGTCACCGTATCGGAAATCGCGAGGTTGCCATATTCGAGCACTGCGGTCTTGCGCAGGGCGCCCTTCAGATCCGGGATGACAAAAATCACAACATACAAAGCGGCGACCGCCAAGACGAATGCGATGACAATTGCCCGCCTGACCATCTTCATATAGTGTTCCTCTGAATCATAATATACCAAATAAAGTGATATGGCAAGAACTTTGTAGCAATTCCGGAAAAGAAAATTTGACGAAAACTCGATGGAAGGCGGCGCTGCGGCCCGAGAGCCCGGCGGCGCCGGAGAAAGGATGCCTTCCCTCCGCCCTCGATTCGGCGATTTTCGAAGCGCGGAGGGGCGTGATTTTCATGCACGGTCTTTGGCGAGCGCGGATCGCAGGGGTGTCCCGGATATCGCAGCGGACGATTTGGGCGGCGCCTCACTCCGCGAGCAGGTGTTCTAAGATCTTCCGTTCGTCCTTGTCGAGCGCGCCGCACCGCTCCAAAAAACGCGCGAAGAGATCGGGCCGGCGTTCCCGCGTCAGTCTGAGCGATTCCTCGAATTTCCAAAGTCGAATGCGCTTGTGATCCCCCGACAGCAGCACCGCGGGCGCGTCCATGCCGCGAAAGTGCGCGGGCCGCGTGTACTGCGGATATTCCAAGAGGCCGGAGCAGATGGATTCCTCCTCGTG
>JAITLA010000122.1 GCA_031278145.1 Eubacteriales Family XIII. Incertae Sedis bacterium | reverse complement strand
AGCCTGTCGGCGCTGGAACGGGGCGGGCTCGTCCGGCCCCTGACGGTGAGCGGCGACGAGCTGCGGTACGACGCCTCTGTCGCGGACCACGGGCATTTCTGCTGTGAGCGCTGCGGCGCAATTTGCGATTTCGCGCTCAAGGCCTCGGATGCGGCCTTCGACCTCGACGGTTTTGTCGTGACGCGCAAGGATGTGCTGGTCTTTGGGCTTTGCCCGGACTGCGCGCGGGCGGGCGGGGAGCGCAAGGACGCGGAGGCGCCGTCCCGCGCGTGAGGCGCGGCGGGCTTCGTTCGTTTGTACCGTAAGGCTCTTCTTGCGGATTGGCATTGTCCCGCGCCTCGCGGATCGCGCGGCACGGCAAGATTCCGGTTGCGTTCCGGGGCACGGGGTTTGCGAATATATCTTAGTTGTTTGTGTTGTTGAGGAGGAGAAAGATTATGGCAAAATATGTATGCACGGTATGCGGCTACACGCACGAGGGGGATGCCCCGCCCGCCCAATGCCCGGTCTGCAAGGCGGACGCCTCGAAGTTTGAGAAGAAGGCGGGCGGCGCCTTGGTATGGGCCGACGAGCATCGCATCGGCGTCGCGAAGGACGTTGACGCGGAGGTTCTGCAGGGTCTGCACGATCATTTCAACGGCGAGTGCTCCGAGGTGGGCATGTATTTGGCCATGAGCCGTCAGGCGGACAGGGAGGGCTATCCCGAGGTGGCCGAGGCCTACAAGCGGATCGCGTTCGAGGAGGCGGAGCACGCGGCCAAGTTCGCGGAGCTTTTGGGCGAGGTGGTCTTTGCCGACACGAGGAAGAATCTACAGCTGCGCGTGGACGCGGAGCACGGCGCCACCGAGGCCAAGAAGAAGATCGCCACGCGCGCCAAGGAGCTCGGCTATGACGCCATCCACGACACCGTTCACGAGATGGCCAAGGATGAAGCGCGCCACGGCTGCGCGTTCAACGGACTGTTGAATCGTTATTTCGGTTAGGAAGCGTCGGATTGCGCGGGAAGCGAAAGCCCCGCATACCCGGGAGAGGACCCGCCCGGGAGCCGCAGCCTGATCCGGGCCGCAAAAAAACCCTTGCGTTTTTTGGCGCAATGCGTTGGAATGAGAAATGGAAAAGGACGGTCGCTTCGCCGGGCGGCCGTCCCCGAAGCAGGGAAAGAAACCGCCAATCTTACGAAAGGCGGTTTCTGTTTTTATCCGCGCCCGCTTGAGATAAGCAAGGCGATGTGAATAATTCATCGTATGTCACGTAATGCATGTTACGGTCCAGAGGCAGTCGGCCTTGGGCTTGGTAACGCATTGTCCTACCGGCGCGCATTTTCCCGGCGCGCGCTTGCAATCCTCCCCCGCCTTGCGTATAATAATAGTATCACGTTCGTATTGCGTGCAAAGCGGGAGGATGGACACCATGGAGATTCGGAACGCGGCCGCGGAAGATTTCGATGTGGCCTTTGATTACATCGAAAAGCTGTGGGCCTACAACACATACGACAAGGAAAGGATCAGGCGCGTCTACGCGGAGGTGCTGGAAAACCCGAATGATTTTGCTTTCTTCCTCCGGGACGGCGACAAGATCCTCGGCTTTTGCCACGGAACCTTTTTCAACACCTTCTGGCTGTCCGGACAGACCTGCTACGTGTCGAGCATCATCACCGACGAGGAGGTGCGCGGCCAAGGCTACGGCATCCGGCTGATGGATTATGCCAAAGGGCTGGCACAGGCGCGCGGCTGCGCCGCCCTCGTTCTCGACTCGGGAATGCCGCGCGTCGCGGCGCATCGTTTCTATGAAATTTACGGCTTCGAGAAATGCGCCTATTGCTTTGAGCTGAAGCTGTAACGGGACGACACGGCATGGACGCGTATTTCCTACCCATCGGCACGGCGGCTTGGCAGTTCCCCGTCATCGCCGTCCTGCTCACATTGCCTTATTCCGTATATTCCTATCGAAAATACGGCGCGGTTTCCGCGTATCGGAGCCTGCTGCTCTTTTCGATGCTGTTTTATCTGCAATGCGCCTTCTACCTCGTCATCCTGCCGCTGCCCAATCCGAGCGACGTGGCGCAAATGACGGGGCCTTACGCGGAGCTGACGCCCTTTCGAAATGTGTATGACTTCATCGTGAAGTCGTCCTTTGACCCGGCGCGTCCCGCCACGTGGCTGCGCGCGCTGCGGGAGCCGTACTTTTTGGAACCGCTGTTCAACCTGACGCTCACGATCCCCTTCGGCGTTTACTTGTCCTATTACTTCAAGAAGAGCCTGAAAAGGGTGATCCTGTTCTCCTTCCTGCTGTCGGCCTTTTTTGAGCTGACGCAGCTGACGGGCTTGTTTTTTCTGTATCCGCGGCCCTATCGGCTGTTTGACGTGAACGATCTGCTGCTCAACACCCTGGGCGGCGTATGCGGCCGGTTCATCTACACGCGTTTTCTGCAAATGCTTCCGAGCAAGAGCAGGATAGACGCGCGGAGCCGGGAGAGGAGCGAGCGGGTGGGCTTTGCCAGGCGCCTTGTCGCCCTGCTTATCGACAGCCTTGTCGTCTTGACAATCGGCACGCTGCTCAGCCTCCTCGTGGGGGGCCGCACGCCCTATCTCGGCGGCCTCGTGTTTTTTCTGTACTACCCGGCCCTTGCCCTCGCCCTGCGCGGAAGGACCCCGGGTAAGCTGCTCGTCAAGATCCGCATCGAGCGAACCGGCGGGGGCGTTTCGCCGTGGCTGTCGATCTGCCTGCGGTACGTCCTGCGCAACGCCTTCCTGCTGGCGCTCCAAGCGCTGTCGCGCCTGATTTCGGAGATCGAGCCGCGGCGCCAAGCCGTCTTCGTCGTGATCTTTCTCTTGGCAATCGCGTTCTCCTTCGTCGATCTGCTTCTCAGCCTACGCCGGGGCAAGCGGCTGTGGTACGAAAGGCTCAGCGGGACGAAAAACACCAGTTATTTCGCGGACGACCGCGGCTTGCGGACGCGCAAAGGCGCGGGGGACGAAGGGGATGCGGACCGGAAGGCGAAAGAGGACCACGCAACCGACGGCCCGTGAGGCGCTTTAAGGAAACGAGGGTATGACCGTGCGGAACATACTGATTGTGGAGGACGACAAAATACTGCGGCGCGAGCTCGGGACCCTGCTGGAAAAGCACGGCTACGGCGTGATCACCACGGACGATTTCGCGCATATCGTCGAGTTTGCGCTGGCGCAAAACCCGCAGCTGATCCTGCTCGATCTGAATCTGCCGTTTCACGACGGGCATTATCTGTGCAGGGAGCTTCGCAAGCAATCGAAGATTCCGATCATCGTCGTTACGAGCAGCGACAGCGAGATGGACGAGCTGATGAGCCTGAATCTGGGCGCGGACCAATTCGTGACCAAGCCGTACAACACGCGCATACTGCTCGCCAAGATATCCGCTCTGATGAACCGCGTTTACGACATGGGCGCTTCGGGGCCGCTTCGCTTCGGTGAACTCGCCCTCGACGCGGGGCGCGGTACGATCTTCTATCGCGGAAACAGCGCGGAGCTCACGCGAAACGAACTGCGGATATTGCGGATCCTGATGGAAAACCAAGGCAAGATCGTTTCCCGCGACGACATCATGATCGCGCTCTGGCAGTCGGACGCCTTCGTGGACGACAACACGCTGACGGTGAACATCAATCGCCTGCGGCGGAAGCTCGACACGCTTGGCGCGAAGGAGCTGCTGAAAACCAGAAGGGGGCAGGGTTACTCGCTATGAAATTCGCAAGCTTCCTCCGCGGCAAGCTCCTCTTCCTCGCGCTCTGCTTCTTCGTGTCGGCCTTCGGCGCCCTGCTGCTCTACACGATGCAAGCCAATCTCTACTTCGCCCTCTTCGTCCCCTGCTTCCTGTTTGGCGGAAGCGTCCTGGCCCTGCTGCCGGAATACGTCGCAAAAAACCGATATTACGGGGAGCTGCTGGACACGCTGCGGCAGCTCGACAGAAAATATCTCCTGAGCGAGATCCTGCGGACGCCGGATTTCCGCGAGGGCGAAATCCTGTACGACGCGCTGAAGGCCGTCGGCAAATCCGCGAACGACGAAATTGCGAGGCACAAGCTGGTTGCGACCGAGTACCGGGAATACATCGAGCTGTGGGTGCACGAGATCAAGACGCCCATCGCCGTCGCCGGGCTGATCTGCGAGAACACGCAAAACGCGGACATGAGCGCCGAGATCGACCGGATCGAACGCCTTGTGGAGCAGGCGCTTTTTTACGCGCGCAGCGGCAATGTGGAAAACGATTATCTGATTCGCAAGGTCGATCTGCGCGCGCTTTTGAACGACACGCTGAAGAACGGCGCCGGATACCTGATCGGGCACAAGATAGGCATCCGAACGGAAAACCTTTCGCATACGGTGTTCACCGACCCCAAATGGCTGTCCTTCATCCTGTGGCAATTGATCGACAACGCCGTGAAATACGGCTGCCGGAGCATCGAATTTTCCGGGATGCAAAGCGAACACAGCGTTTCGCTCTTCATTCGGGACGACGGCGTGGGCATATCGGAGAAGGATATCGGCCGGGTGTTCGACAAGGGCTTCACGGGCGAGAACGGGCGGCGCTTCGGGCGCTCGACGGGGCTCGGCCTCTACCTGTGCAAGAAGCTGTGCACGAAGCTCGGCCTTTCCCTCTCGCTCGAATCCACGCCCGGGGAGGGCGTCGTCGCGCGGCTCGTGTTCCCGAAGAGCGAGCCCGTCTGACGCATTCCCGACGCCTTATGCGCGCGCCTCACAGCGGCGGCGCAAAACCCGGCTCGATCATCGGCGGCTTTTGGGAAGCCGCATACAGCGGCGTGGTTAGGCTGTGCAAATCCTTCGGATCCGTCCGCTTCAGGCGAGGTCACTGACAAAGTACACACGGGGACGGTTCTTTTGTGTATTGGGCAGGTTTGGCACTGTGGCCCGTGCCGGTAAATCGCGCAATTCCAACATTGTATGTGTTACACAAAAGAACCGTCCCCATGTGTTCTG
>JAITLA010000255.1 GCA_031278145.1 Eubacteriales Family XIII. Incertae Sedis bacterium | reverse complement strand
AGTACATCGGCGCCACGAATTGGTTTATCAGGGGGCCGTTTCTCGTCGAAGGCATCCTGATAGGCTTGGTTTCGGCGGGTGTTTCGGCGGGCGTCGTCGCCTTCGTATACGCGAAGGTGATCGAGCTTTTCGGAACGGATTTGGCCGTCATGCTGTCCACGAGTTTCGTTCCCCTGGATTTTATGATCGGCAATCTTGCGGTCATCTTCGCGGCGCTCGGCGCCGGCATAGGGGCTTGCGGCAGCATCATTTCGATGAGACGATTCTTGGACACATAGGAGGCGTGAATGGATCGCGAAAGGACAAAGATACAAGCGCGCAAGATCGTTGCGCGAATATTGATCTTGTGCCTGCTCTTCTCCGCGGGGGCGCTCGCGCCCGGCTTTGCGGACGACGAGGCGGATCTGGATCGGGTCCGAAAGGAAATCAGCGAAACGCAGGTGCAGTACAACGAGGGCAAGAAGAAGGAGAAAGCGCTCAGCTCGCAGATCAAGGATCTGGACGCGAAGATCAAGGCCGCGGAGAAGGAAATTTCCGTTATACAGAACGATATCAACGAGACGCAGCAATCCATAAAGAACGTGGAGCAGACGCTGGCCGAGGCAGAAGCGGAGATCGACGACCAGAACGACGACCTCAACAAGCGGCTCAGGGCCATGTATATGAACGGCGAGATGGGCATGCTCGACATCATATTGAGCGCGGCGAACATCTCGGAATTCATGTCCGCCGCGGAGATGGTGCAGAAAATATACGAAAGCGATATACAACTGCTTGAGGAGATGGAGGTGCGTTACGCGGCCGTCGACGCGCAGAAGAAGGAGCTGGAACGGCTGCGGCAGCAGCTTGTGGCCAAGCAGACCGCCCGAATCAACAAGCAGAACGAGATAACGGCCGACAAGAACGCGGCCGCGATCGCGCGCGGAGAGATTTCCGAAGAAAACAAGCGCCTGTCGCAGATGCTGGACGAGCTGAATGAAGAGGCGAACCGGATCACGGTGGAGATCCTAAAGAAGATGGGTTCGCAGGATTTCATCGGCGGCGCGATGGGCTGGCCCGTCCCGGGCCACTCCAAACTCTCCTCGCAATTCGGTATGCGCAACCATCCGACGCTGCGCGTTCCCAAGATGCACACGGGCATAGACATCCCCTGTCCCACGGGCACGCCGATTGTCGCCTCCAACGGCGGCACCGTCATCATGGCGGGCTGGAACAACAGCTACGGCAATGTGATCATGGTGGACCACGGCGGCAAGATCGTGACGCTGTACGCGCACAACAGTAGCCTCGCGGTGTCGGAGGGCGCGGTTGTGGCGCAGGGGCAGACGATTGCCTACGCCGGCTCGACCGGAAACTCGACGGGCCCGCACTGCCACTTTGAGGTGCGCGTGAACGGCGAGTACCAAGACCCGACGCAATGGGTGAGTCCATGATCCACACGCAGCCCATCATTGCCCGGATACTGCGTCGCAGGGGCATTACGGCGCCCGACGACATTGCGGAATTCCTTTCCGACAAGCCGTCGAAAACATACGATCCATTCCTTTTGCGCAATATGCGAGAAGGGGTGGATTTCGTGTTGTCCGCGGCTGATGCGGGCAAGCACATCTGCGTGTACGGGGATTACGACGTGGACGGCATCGCTTCGGCCGCGCTCTTGGTGTACGTGCTGCGCTTTGTCACGGACAAGGTGAGCTGGTATATCCCTTCGCGCTTTTCCGAGGGCTACGGCCTGAACAAGGAGGCGCTTCGCAACATCGCGGCCGTGGGCGGCCGCGCGGTGATCACGGTGGATTGCGGCAGCGTTTCCGCAGAGGAGGTCCTGTACGGCCGGGCCATCGGTCTTGAGATGCTCGTCACGGATCATCACAACATAGAAGGCCGGGCGGCGGATTGCCTGATCATCAACCCAAAGCAGGCGGGGGAGCGCTATCCCTTCACGGATCTGGCGGGTTGCGGCGTGGCGTTCAAGCTCGCGCAGGCCCTGCAGCGCAAACTGGGGCTGCGCAGGGATATGCTGAGCGACGTGCTTGACCTCGTGGGCCTGGCGACCATAGCGGACATCGTGCCGCTCGTAGACGAGAACCGCACGCTGGCGAAGTACGGCCTTCGGGCGCTGAACCGCACGCGCCGCCCCGGTCTGCGCAGGCTGATCGAAAAGCTGGGGCTCGTAAGAGGGCGGATTCTGGCCGAGCAGGTGGCCTTCGTCATAGCGCCGCACATAAACGCGGCGGGACGCATGGGCGAGTCGCAGGACGTGGTGGAGCTGCTGCTCACGGACGACGAGGCCGTGATCGAGCGCGTGACCGATGAACTGCTCGCGCACAACGCCGCGCGCAAGAAGGAGCAGGAAAAGACGTTCGCGATCTGTGACAGGCTCGCCACGCGCGTATTCGCAAAGGGCGTGCCCATCGGCGTGATCAACGCGGGCGACGCGCACGAGGGCATCACGGGCATCGTCGCGGGAAAGCTGAAGGAGAAGCACAACAAGCCCGTGATCATATTGACAAAGAGCGCCGGGAATTTGCCGGGGCGTTCCTATTTGAAGGGAACGGGCAGAAGCATCCCCGGCGTGGACATGTACGGTCTGCTGCTGAAGCGGGAGGCCATGTTTGAGAAGTTTGGCGGGCACGCGATGGCCTGCGGCTTTCTCATGGGCGCGGCACACGAGCAACGCTTCCGCAAGCTGCTCATCGAGGACATGAACGCGCTGCTCGCGCACGCCCCCGATCTGCTGACGCCCGTGGCGCCCGAGCCGGACGCGGAGATCGGGCCGGAGGAGGTGTCCGTCGCCTTTCTCGATCAGCTGCACGCGCTCGAACCCTTTGGAAGCGGGAACCCCCCGCCCCTGCTGGTGATACACGGACAACGCATTTCGCATCTGATGCGCTTCGGAAGCCGGGGGGAGATTTTGAGGTTCTCCGCGGGCCGCGTGCGCTGCGTGATCTTCAACCGCACCGACACGTACTACGGCACGCTCGCGGCCGGGAAGCCCGTTTCGCTGTTCGGCTATCCCGTTTTGAAGCACCAGAGGGGCAGGGAACGCATGGAATTCAGAGTGGAGCATGTGATATAAGGAAAGGTTCAAAAACGGATATGACGGAGGTCCTGCATGTTTATCATAAAAAAGCGCAATTTTTCCTTCCTGTTGGCGCTTGTCTTTTTCGCGGGCATGGCCGTGTTCGGCGTCGGCCTCAAGCTCAGCCTGAGCGTCGCGGGCGGCGCCCGCATCGTATCGAAGGCCGCCTATGAGGAATACGGCGCGTACAAGGAGAACTACGGGAAGCTGATCGATTTCGACGCGTACATCCGAAAGAATTACTACGAGCCCGTTCCGGACGGCGGCTTGGAAATCGGCGCGTACAAGGGGATGTTCGCGAGCCTCGGCGACCGGTACACGGTCTATTACACGGCGGACGAATACCGCAGGCAATCGGAGAGCACGCAGGGCGAGTTTTCCGGCATCGGCGCCACGATCTCCATGAACGACGAGGGCTATCTGATCCTCATGGAGATCCTGCCGGGCGGCGCCGCCGAGAAGGAGGGCTTGCTGCCGGGGGACGTCATCCTTTCGATTGACGGCGCGCCCTATACGGACCAAGATCTGAACGGCGCGGTTGCGCTGCTGCACGGCGAGGAGGGCTCCGCGCTCACGCTAAGCCTGCAAAGGGGAACCGAGGCGTTTGAAAAAACGCTTATCCGCACGAAGGTGGTCACGCCGTCGGTTTCGTCCGAGCTGCTGGCGGACGGCAATCTCGGCTGCATCCGCGTGCAATCCTTCGCCAATCAAACGGCGGAGGATTTCGGCGCCGCGCTGCGCGACATGGAGGAAAAGCAGGTGCGCGGCCTGATCATCGATCTGCGCGACAACGGCGGCGGGCTTGTGGACAGGGGCGTTGAGATCGCGGACATGCTGCTCGACGCGGGCACGGTCGCGACCGTCCGCGCGGGCGACAAGGAGGCCGAGTCGAAGTCCTACACGACGGAGGACGGCGCAACGAGCCTGCCCTACGTCGTTCTCGTGAACGGCGCCACGGCGAGCACCTCCGAGATACTGGCCGGCGCGATCAAGGACAATCGCGGCGGCTATATCGTCGGCACGCAGACCACCGGCAAGGGCATACTCCAGCGTCTGGAGCGCTTCACGGACGGCGACGGCGCCCGCATCACCGTCGCGCAGTATTTCACGCCAAACGGCGACGCGGTGAACGGGGTCGGCATCACGCCGGATTTCGTCGTGGAGGACCCGGATCCGAGCGGCGCGGGCGTCGATATGCAGATGGAAAAGGCGATAGAGCTTCTGACGGGCGGCTGAGGGCGCGGCGCGGGCGGGCCGGTATGGGCGCGTTTGCGCCGGGCCGCGCCGGCGCGCGCCTTCGGTTTCAGCGCGCGCCGCCGAAGATCCGCTCCGTGTGCGCGGCGTCGAATTTCCTTGTGAAGAGGCTTACGAGCGGCACGGCGATAAGCGACACGGCCATCGCGGTCACGCCCATCTGCGGC
>JAITLA010000248.1 GCA_031278145.1 Eubacteriales Family XIII. Incertae Sedis bacterium | reverse complement strand
CGCCTGCTCGTCCAAATCCCATATCTTTTCAAATTGCCGCAGATTTGTGTCCAATCCCGTTTCCAAATCCCCGACGTCTTTGTATGACGTCACATTCAGGTCGATGTGCAGCACGGGATGAGAAATCCACTCCGTTTCAAGACGCTCCATCGCAAGGCCCTTGAACAGATCCTTCCGACCCTCGAAGTAGGTTCGCAGCGTGGAAACGAGCAGGCTCTTGCCGAAGCGCCGCGGCCGGCCGAGGAAAAAGTATTTGCCCTCGTTGGCCAGACGATAAAGCCATTCCGTCTTATCGACGTAGGCGTATCCGCCCGTTACGATATCTTCAAAGGTCTGTATGCCAATCGGCATCCTGCGCATTTCCTCACCGCCTTTCGATGGACAACGCTCCCGGGTGCGCGACAAAACGCGCCTTTCATTTATTATATCAACAAATATGCGATGAAGCAATGCGATTTGTTACACACCGCTTGGAAGCAGATACCGCTTCAGCTTTGCGATCATTTCATCGGCGTCTATCGGCTTGCCGATGTGGTCATTCATGCCTGCGGCGAGGCATTTTTCAACATCCTCGCGAAATACGTTCGCGGTCATGGCTATGATCGGTATCGTCCGCGCCTGCGGCAAGCCGGACGCGCGTATCCTGCGGGTGGCCTCGTAGCCGTCCACCTTGGGCATGTGGATGTCCATCAGGATCAGGTCGCAGTCCGCGGGGGCCGCGACGAAGCGCTCCACGGCCTCCTCGCCGTCGGCGGCGAATTCTATCGCGACGCCCGTGCATTCAAGCAGGGCGCTCACAACCTCGCGGTTGATCGCAACATCCTCGGCAATCAGGATCCGCTTGCCCGCGGGAAGGCCGTCCTCGGGGGACTCGTCCGCGGCCTTCGGCGCTTCCTCGCGTGCATACGCATCGTCCGCGCACGCCGCGCCGCGCACGCGGATTTCAAAGGTGAAAACCGCGCCCTCACCCAACTCGGATTCCACCCGGATACTGCCGCCCATCATCTCCACGATGCTCTTCGAAATCGCAAGGCCGAGGCCCGTACCGCCGAATCTGCGGGAAATGCTGCCGTCCACCTGTTCGAAGGACGTAAACAGCCGGCGCTGTTGTTCCTCGGATATGCCGATGCCCGTATCCCGGACGGATATCCGCAGCGTGAACAGCCCGTCCTCCTCGGCGACCCGCAGGACGGACAGCGCGATAAGGCCACCCTCGGGCGTAAACTTGACGGCGTTCGACAGCAGATTCGCAATCACCTGCGCGAGCCGCTGTTCATCCGAAACGATATATCGCGGAATGCCGGCGTCGAGGTCCAAGGTCAGCCGCTGCCGCTTCTCCTCAGCGCGAAAATTGACGATGTCAACGGTGCGCCGAAGCATCCCCGCAAGATCGAAGCTCGTGTGGGACAGCTCGAATTTGTTCGCCTCGATCTTGGACATATCCAGTATGTCGTTGATCACGCCGAGCAGATGCCCGGACGCTTCATCGATCTTTTCGAGGCAGTATTCCTTGCGCGCGACGTCATCCGAGGCCCTGCCGATTGCGGCCATGCCGATGATGGCGTTCATGGGCGTGCGCATCTCGTGGCTCATGCGGGACAGGAACTCGCTCTTCGCCTTGCCGGATGCCTCCGCGTCCTCCTTCGCCTTCGTCAGCAGGGTCACATCGTGCAGAATCAGCATGACGCAGACATCGCCCGCATCCGCCTGTGGCGGGTCCGCGCTCTGCGGCGCGCCGGCGCGTCGCAGTGTCAGCGCATAGTTGTACGCCGCGCCGGTCGCATCGTACAGCAGCGCGTCCGCGCCGCAGGTATCGCCGGCACTTCCCGCTCGGTCGAACAGACGCGCCGCACGGGAAGCCGGCGCATCCTCCCCGCAGGCGGACAGGAGCAGCCCCAAGCCGTCCACGCCGTCCGCGAGAAGACCGTGGCGCGAAAGGATCTCCCGCATTCCGGCGTTCATGTAGAGGAAGCGCCGCGAGCCGTCCAGCAGAGCCAGCGCGTCCGGCATGGCGTCCAAATGGGAGCATATCACGTCGAGCATCGCATTGATGCCCGCTATGATCCGATTGTAATCGCCGCGCCGCGTCACCGGATCCGCCCGCTCGCCCAGCGTGCCGGCGCGGGCGGCGTCCGTCAACCGCGCGATGTCCCTGATGACGCCGCGGATCGACTCCGACATGGCGACGAAGGCGTCACAGAGCCGGCCGATCTCGTCGTTCCTGCTCGCAAAGCCCTTCGGCGGGCCGTTCCCGAACCGCCCCCGCGCGAGCGCCTGCGCGCTGTTCGTAATCGCGTACAGCGGCGCGGTCAATATCCGCCGGATAAGCACGATGAACCCGGTTGCGAACACGGCAAGCGCTATGGCCGTGAGAACGACGCCGATCAGCACGGCCTGCCGCACGGAGGACGCAAAATCGGCGTGAAAGGCCTGTATGCAAAAAAACCAGCCGGTCCCGTGTATCGGCGCGCAGCCGACAAACAGCTCTCCGGCGCCGGCGTTTATGCCGACCGCGCCCGCCTGTTCCCGATCCATCAGTTGAAGGAGCGTCCGCGCGTCCGCGTCCGCGCCGAGAAGCTCCGCGACGGATTCCCCGTCGAATATCCTGTTTTCGTCCTCGTGCGCCACCAGACGCCCGCCCCGCGCGGCGATGAAAGCCGTGCCGTTCGCGGCGACCTTGGCGCCGCGCAGCGCGTCGCCGATCAGATCATAGGGATAGGCGCCGACAAGGTAGGAAGCCGCATCCGGCGCGGAGGCGCCCTCCGCGTCGGAGGCGAGGGGCATACCCACAACCGTTTCGAGCGCGTGCGCGTCGAAACGGGCGTGCGTATCCTCAATCGAAAAACCGCCCGTGGCCCGGATCCTCGCATATATCGGCTGCTCCGCCACGCTCCGCCACGGGCAGCTCTCACTGCCCGCGACCAAGGCGCCGTCCGCATCGTAGAGGCCGATCCAGAAAAGCCCCAGCTCCGCTTGCGCGCGATCCAAATAGGCCCGTTGCGCCTCTTCGCCCGCGTCCCACAGCGTGCGCGCGGCCTCGTCCCCCACCGAAAGGAAGCGTTCCGTCGGCACGCGCAAGCGGGCTTCCGCGTTCTGCGCCCCCATTTCGGCCATGGGCCGCAACAGGTTGATCAGGATCGTGTCCGTAAGAGAGTTCATAAAATGGGTCATGACGAGGACGAGCCCCGCCGCCAGTATGACCACGGCCAGGATCGCAATCGTCAGAAACTCGGTTGTTACGCTCTTCTTTGCCTTCATGCAAAGCATCCTTTTTCGCTGCGCCCACGCGCGGCAGGGCGGTCCCCTGCGGGCGATCCTCGGGCAACGGCGTTGATATCGTACCGCGCTTTCGCTGTTTTTCTTGCGTGAGTTCGCGTCCCTTTTGAATATCATACCATATTTCCGTTGCCTCTTCACCATTTTTCGACGCACGCGTAAAATTAACATATACTAACCCAAGCCGAGGCATCGTTCTGCAAGCCGCACAAAGAACGCAGCGTCGCTTGTGCCGCATTTCGCGAAAAAGCCGCGGTGCCCCCGACTTTGACAGCATAAAATCGCCATAACCCTTGCGGTTGCGACGGTTATGGGTGTTTTTCGAGATATATTTTAATGACTATTCATTTAGAGCATACTACGGTTTTGGCGGAGCCAAAGCGCAGGC
>JAITLA010000133.1 GCA_031278145.1 Eubacteriales Family XIII. Incertae Sedis bacterium | reverse complement strand
CTGTATCTCGCGGACGAGGTCCTGCGCCAGGGCGTGCAGGGCATCACGGACTTGATTACGATGCCCGGCGTCATCAACGTGGACTTCGCCGACGTCAAGACCGTCATGCTGGATCGCGGTGTGGCGCACATGGGCGTGGGCCGGGGCAACGGGGAATCGCGCGTCAACGACGCCGTGAGCGCGGCCGTGGACAGCCCCCTGCTCGAAACCACGATCAAGGGCGCGCGCGCCATTCTCCTGAACATCGCGGGGGGCTACGACCTCAGCATGCTCGAGGTGAACGAGGCCGCCGGCCGCATACAGCAGGAGGCGGATCGCGATGCCATCGTGATCCTCGGCACCACGATCAACGAGGAGCTCCAAAACGAGATCGTTGTCACCGTCATCGCCACGGGCTTTGACGAACGGGAGCGCGAGGCGGAGGATGCCGACGCGGACACCGTAGCCTTCGATCCCGATGAGGGCGCCGATTCGGACGAGGCCGCTCTGCGGCCGGACGACGGCGAGGCGCAGGATGCCGCGCGGCAACGGGGACGCGGCCTGCGCGACGACGACATACCCGATTTTCTCCGTTCTCATCAATAGGCGGCCGGGCGACGGACTTGTCCTTTTCATCCGTCCCTCCGCATCCGGGCAAACGACGGCGACATGCGCATAAGGATCACCTCCGGCGACAACAGGACTGTGAAGCTCGCAAAGCTGCTTTCGACGAAGAAGGGCAGGGATCGCTGCGGCGCCTACCTGATCGAAGGCCCCAAGCTTCTGGCGGAGGCGCTCGACCACGACGCGGAGATCCTGTTCGCTTTTTTTTGTGAGGAAAGGCCGGGCGGCCCCCCGCGCTGCGAAGCGTCGGCGGAGCGGCTTGCGAATACCAGCGCCGACGTCCTTCTGACGACGGAGCGCATATTTCGAAGCATCGCGGACACGGAAACGCCGCAGGGCGTGCTGGCGGCGGTCGGAAAGCCCGTCTGCGACGCGGCCGGCTTTTTTTCGCGCGTGGCGGACGGCAATGTGCTGGTGCTCGATTGCGTGCGGGATCCCGGGAACGTGGGCGCGCTGATCAGGACCGCGGACGCCGCGGGCTTCGGCGTGCTGGCGGCCTCGGGAACGGGCGACCCTTACGCGCCCAAGGCGGTCAGGGCCGCGGCCGGCGCGCTGTTTCGCGTGCCCCTGCTCCTTGTCCGCGACGCGGACGCCGCGCTCGCCCTGCTCGCGGCGGCCGGCAAGCGCGTGGTCGTGGCGGACGCGCGCGGCGGAAGGAGCTGCCACGAGGCCGATCTCGCGCGCGACCTCGCGCTCGTCATAGGCAACGAGGGCCGGGGCGTGTCGCGCGCCTTCGCGGCCGGCGCGTCCCTCGCCGTCCGCGTACCGATGCCGGGCGGGGCGGAGTCGTTGAACGCGGCCGCCGCCGCTGCCGTGCTGCTGTTCGAATCGGTCAGGCAGCGCGCCGCCGCGGAAGGCGGCGAGGCCGAATGATGGACGGGGCCGCGCGTCGCACGGCGCCAAGATCGAACGGGCGGCCCGGCCCGGTTTTCCGGATCACCGAAGGAGATTTGTATGCAGAACACACAGTTGCGGGATATTCTGAAAGACGCCAAGGCGCGGATCGAAAAAGCCGTGAGCCGATCCGAAACGGAGGCGCTGCGCATCGCCTTCCTCGGCAAAAAAGGCAGGCTGACGGAGATACTGCGCTCGATGGGCACGCTCGGCCCCGAGGAACGCAAGGCGCTCGGCAAGCTCGCGAACGACGCCAGAGCCGAGATCGAGGACATGCTGGCGCGAAAATTCGAAGCGGTCAAGGCGGCGGAGCACGCGCTGCGCTTCAGCGCGGAGGCCGTGGACGTCACGGCGCCCGGCACGGAGCTCCGCATCGGCGCAAAGCATCCCATCACGCGCACGATAGAAGAGATCTCCCGCATATTCATGCATATGGGTTTCAGCGTTACGGAGGGTCCCGAGGTCGAGACCGTGTTCAACAACTTCGACGCGCTGAACGCCGCGCCGAACCATCCCTCGCGGGAGCGCACGGACACCTTTTACATCACGGAGGACAGCCTCCTGCGCACGCAGACCTCCCCGGTGCAGGTGCGGACCCTGCTTGCGGAGGCGCCGCCGATCAAGGTCATCTCGCCCGGCCGCTGCTTTCGCGTCGATACGGCGGACGCGACGCATTCCCCGATGTTCCATCAGGTGGAGGGCTTGCTCGTGGATGAAGACGTGACGATGTCCGACCTCAAAGGCACGCTGGACGCCTTCGTGAAGCGGATGTTCGGCGCGGAGGTCAAAACCAGATTCCGCCCGCACTTCTTCCCCTTCACCGAGCCCAGCGCGGAGATGGATATGTCCTGCTTCAAGTGCGGCGGCAAGGGCTGCCGCGTCTGCAAGGGCGGCGGCTGGATAGAGATACTCGGCTGCGGCATGGTTCATCCGAACGTGCTGCGCGTCGGCAAGGTCGATACGGAGCGCCATACGGGCTTCGCCTTCGGCATGGGCGTTGAGCGCATCGCGATGCTGCGGCACGGCATCGATGATATACGGCTGTTTTATGAGAATGATATGCGCTTTATCGAGCAATTTGGCTGAAAGTGGGCAT